>CAIYNH010000145.1 GCA_903927495.1 uncultured beta proteobacterium | reverse complement strand
CAAAATCCAGTGCCTTAACCAGCTTGGCGACTCCCCTACGCGGGTCTAACGTGAAACACGATCAACCGAAAAACATTTTTAGACGGCCCACCCAAGTAGCGGATGAACCGGCAGACTGCTACACACCTTGACTTGAAATGAAACCGGTGCTTCTTTCAAATCCAAGTCATGCAACATTCGCGCAAACACTGCACTTCCAGAGCCTGTCATTCTGCCATCCAATCCCAACGATTTAAGCCATCTGAGGGCTTGTGAAACATCAGGACAAAGTTGCTGAGCAACAGCTTGCAAGTCGTTATGGCCGAAACCAAATGCGTCTAAAGCGAAGCTCGAAAGTATAGCGGATTCAGTGTCTCTTTTCAAATCCGGGTGCGAAAAAATTCGCTTGGTATCGAGGCCTTGAGCCGGTTTGACAACCAGAATCTTCGCCTGCGGAACAGCTACCGGGGTGAACTTTTCGCCAATACCCTCGACCCATGCGTTGCGCCCAGTCAAAAAAAATGGCACGTCCGCACCCAATCGCAACCCGACAACTTTCAATTGTTGAAGACTCAGATCCAGACCCCACAGGCGGTTAAGCACCAGCAATGTGGAGGCTGCATCTGAGGATCCTCCGCCCATGCCAGCCTGCGAGGGAATGCGCTTTTCGATGCCAATATGCACACCCTTGCGTGTACCGCCAAGGTGCTGAAGCGCTTTGGCGGCCTGAACAATCAAATCATCTGCAGGCAGCTGTACAGTTAAGTCTTCCCGACTGACCTTGCCATCTGCGCGGACCTCAAAATGTAGAATATCGCACCAATCAATCAGCACAAAGACCGATTCAAGCAAGTGATATCCGTCAGTACGCCGGCCAACAATATGCAAGAAAAGGTTCAGTTTGGCGGGTGCAGCCACATCAAATACAGATCTCATGCTGCCAAGCTCAGTTTGTGCGTAACAAGGTCACTTCTCCAATACAACTCGAATTTCAGCAGCAGGTCCAAGCGTTACTCTTCGGGCGACAATTTTGCCGCTTTCAAATTGCGATAAATCCACATTCCATCCTGTGCTTTCGGTGCTGCGACCGTTAAGCCAACCGAACAATGCCGGCAGCGGTATGTCGGTGCCCACAGCCTTGCTGATGAGCAAGTCAATGCTCGCAAAGTTGTGCGCCTCGCCCTGGGCCTGCATCACTGCCAGCGCGGGAGTCCAACTGATCTCTGCGGCAGTGCCGCCTAAGGGCGTAAACAAGGTCATGTTTCCTTGCTCGGAGTTGCCTTGCAACTCAAAGCCTGCCGTGAATGACTGACGCTCGACTGGCACAGAACCAGCATCTGACTCCACGCGTACAGTCAGTCGTCCATGCCAGCTCGAAGCGATAGCAGTATTTTGGCCTCTTGAGCTTATGGGCAATGCACAGCCTGCTACTAATAATGCAGCAACAAAAATGCTTATAAAAATCAGAAAATATCGCTTCAAAAGGACACACGAAGGCGTTTGAGGGTTTCAGCCAGGGTTTCATTGTCGGGTTTGAGTTTGATCCCTTCTCTCCAGATATTCAATGCATCCTGGCGCAATTCCAATGACCACAGCACCTCTCCAAGGTGGGCTGCAATTTCGGCATCGGGTTTTTGCTTGAATGCACCCTGCAGCAAACGCAGGGCTTCAGCTTTGTTGCCCATACGAAATTCAGCCCAAGCCAGGCTGTCAGTAATAAATGGATCCCCCGGTGCCAATTCCAGCGCTTTGGTAATAAGTTGACGTGCTTCAGGCAGGCGAATATTGT
>CAIYNH010000144.1 GCA_903927495.1 uncultured beta proteobacterium | reverse complement strand
TCAATCGTGTACGGCATGTGGGGTCTGCTGGTTTTTGGCCCTGTGCTGGCAACCTACGTGCAGCAACCTCTGCAAGCCGCATTCACCGGGGTTCCCTATCTCGGCGCCTTTGTGTCGGGGCCACCGGTGGGCATTGGCATTCTGTCAGCGGGCATCATTTTGGCCATTATGATCATCCCGTTCATTTCTGCCGTCATGCGTGATGTCTTTGAGGTCACTCCGGCGCTCCTGAAAGAGTCGGCTTACGGCCTGGGTGCCACCACCTGGGAGGTTGTCACCCAGGTGGTGCTACCTTATACCAAGACCGGTGTGATTGGCGGCATCATGCTCGGACTGGGCCGCGCCATAGGTGAGACCATGGCCGTCACCTTTGTCATCGGCAACTTCAACCAGCTCGACTCACTGAGCCTCTTTCAGGCCGCCAACAGCATTACCTCCGCTTTGGCCAATGAGTTTGCCGAAGCCGGCGAGGGCCTGCACCAGGCATCATTGATGTACCTCGGTCTGGTGTTGTTCTTCATTACCTTTGTGATTCTGTCTTTGTCCAAAGTCCTGCTTGCGCAACTGCGCAAAGGCGAAGGAGTCAAGACATGAGCGCCGTCGCTGCCTCTGCAGGTCGGGCCGCCAAGTTTGCGCACCGAAAGCGCATCAACCAGTTGGCAACCACCCTGGCGTTATTGGCCATGGCCTTTGGCCTGTTCTGGCTGTTTTGGATCTTGTGGGAAACCATTCGGCTGGGCTTTGAGGGCATGGGCTTTGCCACCCTCACCCAGATGACGCCACCGCCCAATGAGGAAGGTGGGCTTGCCAATGCCATTTATGGCTCCTTTCTCATGGTCATTCTGGCCACCTGCCTGGGCACCCCCATAGGCGTCATGGCGGGAATCTACCTGGCCGAATTTGACAGCAAGAGTTGGTTGGCTTCCCTGACCCGCTTTGTCAACGACATCTTGCTGTCTGCGCCCTCGATCGTCATCGGGCTTTTTGTCTATGCGGTGGTGGTTTCACGATTCAAGTCGTTTTCGGGATACGCTGGTATTGTCGCTTTGGCGCTCATCGTCATACCGGTGGTGATTCGCACCACCGAGAACATGCTGCAGCTCGTTCCTTCAGGATTGCGTGAAGCCGCCTACGCCCTGGGCGCACCCAAATGGAAGGTCATCTTGAGTATTACGCTCAAGGCGGCACGTGCGGGTGTGATCACGGGTGTCTTGCTCGCTGTGGCGCGTATTGCCGGAGAGACCGCGCCGTTGCTGTTCACCGCCCTGAGCAACCAGTTCTGGACCAGTAGCCTGAGCGAACCCATGGCGAGTTTGCCAGTCACCATCTTCAAGTTTGCCATGAGCCCTTATGAGAACTGGCAAAAGCTGGCCTGGGCTGGCGTGTTCCTGATCACGGTGGCGGTGCTGGCTCTGAACATCCTGGCGCGTGTGTTGACCAGAAACAAGCTCTGATCCTTTCTGACGTTTAAAGCACTCCATTTCAATTAAGGCAAGTTATGAACTCCGTCGTTGACGCTCCTGAAAAAACCAAGATCACGATTGAGGATCTGAATTTCTTCTATGGCAAGTTTCATGCACTCAAAGGGAT
>CAIYNH010000143.1 GCA_903927495.1 uncultured beta proteobacterium | reverse complement strand
CCGGACTGACTCTTGGCGTTGCTAAATCCAGCGTCACCAGGGGCACCAACTGCAAGGCGGTCGCCGTTAGCATTCAGCGCAACCGAGTAACCCGCCGTGTCATTTGCCGGCGTCGCAACGTTGATATTTTTGCCAGTACCCAAATATCCCTTACCCATCGTCGCCTGCAATGCCCCGCCGGAGAAGGTGGTGTCGGCGAAGCTGAACAGATTGACAGCGCCGCTCTTAAGGGACAGATTTCCGCTACCACCGTCATAGGACGCACCCGCTGCTAAACGGTCACCGGCTGCATTGAATGCAACAGACGTACCAAACAAATCACCCGTATCCAATTTGATGTCGACGTTTTTCCCGGTCGAATAGCCATTGCCGATCGTGCTCACCAAAGAGCCGCCTGAAAAATTGGTATCGGTAAAACTGAACAAATGGACGGCTCCACTGTCCGTTAAGCTATTTCCATTGCCGTCATCGTAGGGCGCGCCAACGGCAAGTCGGTCGCCTGCGCCGTTTAAGGCGACGGAGTGCCCCAACAGGTCAACTGCCTCAAGCGTGCTGAGGTCCATGTTTTTACCGCCGGTGTAACCCCGCCCCAACGTGGCTTGCAAGATGCCGCCTGTGAAACTTCTGTCGGTAAAGCTAAACAGGCGAACTGCGCCCGAGTCGGTGACCACATTGCCATTGCCATCGTCACGATAATCCCCAACGGCCAAGCGGTCCCCCACGGCGTTTAGCGAAATAGAATTTCCAAAGACATCACCCGCCTTGATGTTTCCCACATCCATGTTCTTGCCACCCACATACCCTTTACCTACCGTGGCCTCTAGCAATCCACCCGCAAAGCTATTGTTGGTGAAACTAAAAAGGTAAACAGCGCCGCTGTCAGGTGCGGCATTGCCATTGCCGTCATCCAGAGCTGCCCCGACCGCCAGGCGATCGCCAGCTGCATTCAGGGCAACACTTGATCCAAAATAGTCAAGGCTTGCAAGGCTGGTGACATCAACGTTGTTACCGCCAACATAGCCCTTGCCTAGGGTAGCGAGCAGGGTACCGCTAGAGAAATTGGAATCAGCAAAGCCAAAAAGACGGACTGCACCGCTCTTAGGCATGACGTTGGCATTGCCACCATCTTCAAGTGCACCGACGGCCAGACGATCGCCAGCCGCATTTAGCGCCACAGAAACGCCAAAGTAGTCATTGGCCTCCAAGCTGGAGACATCAATATTCTTGCCCCCGACATATCCTTTGCCAATGGTTGACTGAAGTGTTGCCCCTGAAAAATTGGTGTCGGAAAAGCTGTACAAATAGACGGCACCAGCGTTTGTCACGGTGTTGGCTGCACCACTATCATGGTATGCACCAACGGCCAAACGGTCACCATTTGCGTTGAGAGCAACGGAAATCCCGAAACTGTCATTGGCATCCAATGAATTGACATCAACGTTCTTGCTACCTACATAGCCGCTGCCGATCGTGCCTTGGAGCGCTCCTGCGTTGAAGTTGTTGTCGGTGAAGCTGAAAAGATGCACTGCACCAGATTGGCTTTTGGCGTTGCCAAAACCTGCATCACCTTGCGCCCCAACCGCCAGACGATCCCCTGCCGCGTTAACTGCAACACCTGAGCCAAAAAGGTCAAGCGTATCCAGTGTCAGATTCACATTGTTGCCACCCAGGTAGCCGTCGCCAAGAGTCCCTTTGAGTGAACCGCCCGTGAAGGTAGTGTCAGAAAAGCTGAAGAGATGAACTGCACCAGCGTTGGTTTTGATGTTGCCACTGGCATCATCGTTAGGCGTACCCACTGCAAGATGATCGCCCGCCGCATTCAGGGCAACGGAATAGCCAAACCAATCAAAAGAATCAAGTGCAATATTGACGTTCTTTCCCCCCGTATAACCATTGCCAATGGTTCCTTGCAGGGTGCCACCAGTAAAGTTGTTATCACTAAAGCTAAACAGATGTACGGCACCAGATCCGGATTTTGTGTTGCCAAAACCCGCGTCGCCGTTTGCGCCCACCGCCAGCCGGTCGCCAGCTGCGTTGAGAGACACTGCGCCCCCAAACCAGTCACCAACGTCAAGCGCCATATTGACATTTTTGCCACCGGTATAGCCATTGCCAATCGTGCTCTCTAATACCCCGCCCGTAAAACTGGTATCAGTAAAACTGAATAAGCGAACGGCACCAGAAGAACTTTTAATATTGCCAAAACCGGCATCAACGTGTGCACCTATCGCTAGGCGATCACCTGCGCCATTTAGCGAGACGGAGCGGCCAAACTGGTCGCCCGCATCCAACGTTAAATCGACGTTTTTACCACCTGTATAGCCATTGCCAATCGTCCCTTGCAATACGCCGCCGGTGAAGTTAGTGTCGGCAAAACTAAACAGATGCACGGCACCGGCTGTTGATTTAGTGTTGCCGAAACCGGAGTCAGCCGTAGCGCCCACCGCCAAGCGGTCACCAGTGGCGTTCAGCGCCACGGCGGCGCCAAAATAATCACCCGTATCCAGCGTCATATTGACGTTCTTGCCGCCCACATAGCCGTCGCCCAGCGTGGCTTGCAACGTACCACCGCTGAAGTTGGTGTCAGTAAAGCTAAATAGGTGCACTGCACCGGACTGACTCTTGGCGTTGCTAAAGCCAGCGTCACCAGGGGCGCCAACTGCAAGGCGGTCTCCGTTAGCATTTAGCGCGACCGAGAAACCCGCCATTTCATTTGCCGCTGTCGTAACGTTGATGGTTTTGCCCGCATAGCCACTGCCAATAATTGCCTGGTAACTCCAACTGCTCACAGTAGCTGCCGTGTCGGCAATGGTGATGTTCTTGGGGTCCAGCAACAACGTGCCGCCCAGCCCAAGGCGCACATTGCTCAAGCTGGCATGGCGCAGGTCTGTAGCCGAAGATATCTCCACTGCACCGCCACCGGCTCCACCACGCGCATCAATGGCACCCAGTTGGGTGGTCTGCACATCCGACCAGACCACCGCAGTACCGCCCGCACCGGCGGTACCCGCCACATTAATCACGCTCGAATCGTTGACAAAGGTCCGCTGGGCGTTGGGCAAGGGGGGCAATACCCCAAAGCGATCACTATAGTTCTGATAGCTGCTGACGCTTGATTCATGGGCTTTACCGCCCTGAAAGGCACCCCCCACGCGGACCAGTCCACCTTGGGTGGCACCGCCGGCATCAAGGGTGGCCGAGAGCAACCGCACGCTGTCGCCGCTCATGTCGATAAAGCCGCCGCGACCGGTCGACCCTGATGCTGTGTACTGCCCCGACGACATCACGCCGCCGTCAGCCACGACACGGACAGTGCCGCCGTCTGTACCCGACACCTTGGTGTGCGAGGTGCTGGTTTCAATGAGGCGCCCGCCCGCTTGGTAGCTCACGCTGCCGCCTGCCCCACCGTTGCTGCTGGCTGACACGCTGTCAGCCAGCGAAAGGTCACGGCTGGCGACGACTTCAACCGATCCGCCTTTGGCACCCCCGCTGCCGTCAGCACTGAGGCTGCCACCCAGCGCCACAAAACCACCGCTCAAGCGGATCACACCTTCATGCTCGGTGAGTGATGTGGCTCGCACCAACCCGGTGTTGTTGATGGCACCGCCGGCCAGGTTGCCGGCTGCACCCGCACTCATCAGCACCCAGCCGCCTTCGGCTTGAATCAGGTTCTTGTTGTCGATCAGGCCGTTGATGGCGGCTTGGTCCACCTTGACTTCAATCAGCCGGTCGCCGCTAAAGTCAAGCCGCAACTCATCCCCACTGGCCAGTGCCACCGTGCCCAGTCGGGCGGCAATGACACCTTGGTTGCGCACCTCGGGTGCCAGCAGGGCCACGTAGCCACCGTCTGCGGCAGTCAGCGTGCCCTGGTTGACGATGCTGGCGCTGTTGCCCTGGCTGAAGCGATAGTTGCCGGCCATAAAGTCGTCATTGCCCAGCTTGAGGCTGCTGGCCAGCAGGCCACCCACATCGACGCTGGCCGTGCTGCCAAACAGCACGCCGCCGGGGTTGAGCAGCCAGACCTGACCGTTGGCGCTCAGGCTGCCGTCAATCAGCGACTTTCCACCGTCAGTACCGACCCGGTTGAGCACAATGGAGGACGCGCCAGGCTGGTTAAAGCGCACCGAGGCATCGCGCCCGACGTTAAAGCTTTTCCAGTCAATGACGGCTTTGTTGGATGTCTGGTCAATGCGCAGGGCAGTACCAGCCTGGCTGATGAAAGCATTGCCCGCAGACACAACGCCAGCAGTGGGTAGGGCATAGTTGGAAACCTGCGCGAAAGCGGGTAAGGACAGCAAGCCAAAAGCGGCCAGCAGCAGTGCCAGCGGGCGCAGCCGGGTGCAGCGATGTTCAGGGCGATGGAAATTGATTGAGGCTGATGACCGCAACCGAGGCGATTTGCCGGGGTACTGACCGGTCGCCGGGGCCGTGCAAGTAATAGCGACTGACACGTGAGGACGCGGTTCTTTCATCAAAACTCTCCCTTGCAGGTAACAAATTGGTGGCTTGCCAAGGTTCAGAAGTGACAGGGGAGCCTTGGTTCAGTTTAGTATATAACCGTTTCAAGTGTAAGGACTAGATGAACTATGGTAACGATGGTTAGGTTTTCTCTAGAAATTCTTAGAATTTCTAAAGTCATCTAGGATGACCGGGTTTAGGTGAACGCCTGTTCTATATTTTCTCATCCAACCCTAAAACGGTGAACCCTAAAACAGGTTCGGGATCTGGTTAGGGGTTAAAGGGGTGGGGGATAGTAAACAGGTGCTTGGGAACAGGGGAACCTAAAGGCAACTGGGTTTGGTTGTCCATTGATCTTGCCCCTGTTTTCCGGACTCCTTAAGCCACCAATTATGCGGATCTCTTGCCTTGCTGCTGGGCCGCTGTCCAGCGTTTCTCAAACGTCATTGGGCTGACGTAGCCCAACGTTGAGTGCAATCTCTGGTGATTGTAAAAGTT
>CAIYNH010000142.1 GCA_903927495.1 uncultured beta proteobacterium | reverse complement strand
TCGATATTGGCACCACCAGCATGCGCGCCATCCTCTACGACGCAGCGGGCGAAGCGCTCTACATGGACCAACGTCAGAGCATGCCGGAGTTTTTCAGCGACGGCCGGGTCCAGCAGGACCCCATGACCTGGCAGCAGCGTCTGCTTGCGATCCTGACCAGCTGCCGGGAAGTGGCTGGCACCAAGGGCATCGCGCCAATGTGTATCTCGGTCACAGCCCAACGCTCTTCAGTCATCCCGGTTGATCGCCTGGGGAGGCCGCTGCATCCGGCGATCATGTGGCAGGATACCCGCAGCGCCGGCATGGCCCAGGCTTTGGGCTCCTGTAATGGTTTGGTGTATGGCAAAACCGGTCTTAAGATATCACCGGTTTTTTCGGCTATCAAAATGACCTGGCTGCGCAAAAACCGTCCTGATATCTGGCAGCTCACCCACAAGTTGCTCGGCGTGCAGGACTGGGTCATGTGGTTGCTGACAGGGCGTTTCGTCACCGATCAAAGTTTTGGCAGCCGAACCAATTTGCTGGATCTGAGCTCAAGAACCTGGGACCCGCAGCTGCTTGAGCTGTTTGAGGTGCCGCAGCACATGCTTTGCGAGCTGATTGAACCTGGAGCAATTGCCGGTGGACTCAGCGCCAGCATGGCCGCAGCGACAGGTTTGCCAAGCGGTTTGCCGGTGGTTTCCGCTGGCGGAGATCAACAATGTGCGGCATTGGGACTCGGATTGTTTTCCAGCGATCAGGCCGTCACCAACACCGGAACCGGCTCTTACATCATTGGCCACAGCAACGCCCCCGTGCTGGATGCCGCCATGCGGGTCTCGTGCAATGTCTCAGCGATCCCTGGCACCTACATTGTCGAGGCCGCCCAGCTCACATCAGGTGCCATTTACCGATGGTTCAAAGAATGCCTTTTGGGCACACAGGAAGACGCCGCAAGCCTCTTTGATAAGCTCAACCAAGAGGCCAATCTGGTTGCACCGGGCTCGAACGGACTGATACTGATACCGCATTTCAAAGGCTGCGGCTCGCCTTATTGGGATCCGGATGCGCGAGGCGTTTTTTATAATCTGAGTCTGAGCACCACGCGCGGCGAGATGGTCAGGGCAATTTTTGAGGGAATTGCCATTGAACTCAAAGAAAGCCTGGTCTTGGTGGAAGACCTCTGCGGCACCGTAGCGTCAGTCAGCGTGGCGGGTGGCATGACCAAGTCCAGTCTTTTTAATCAGATCCAGAGTGATGTGTTCGAGCGAGCGGTGTTGCGTCTGAATAACGACGAAGCTAGCTCGCGCGGTGCCTGGATGGCCGCTGCCGTTACCATCGGACTGGAGGCAAGTTACGCCAGTGCGTTCAACCGATCAACTGCGCAGGGTGTTGCCGTAATGTTCACCCCCAACTCTTTAACGCGCGCCATCTACCAGCGCCAACGCCAACGCGCTGGTGCCATCTACCAGGCCTTGGCGACACCAGAAATTCGGGAACTCTTCAAATAGCAAGGACGAAGCATGAAGGAATTTGGTCAGC
>CAIYNH010000141.1 GCA_903927495.1 uncultured beta proteobacterium | reverse complement strand
CGAGATGGTAGAAAAGGCCAGCATGCGCTTGACGTTGGTCTGCGCTATAGCCGCCAAATTACCGATCAGCAACGAGCCGATCGCCAGCACCATCAGCATCTGCTGCCAATCGATAGCCAGCGGCAACATGCCCTCCACCAGCAAGCGCATGGTGATGGCAAATGCGGCCAATTTAGGTGCGCCGCCAATCATCAGCGTAACAGCCGTGGGTGCGCCCTGGTAGACATCGGGAAGCCACATGTGAAACGGTACCGCACCGAGCTTGAAAGCAAGTCCGGCAACGATGAACACCAGCCCAAAAACCAGTACCTGATGGCGAATCTGACCCGACGCAATGGCTTTGAATACCGCATTCACATCCAGCGATCCGGTGGCGCCATACATCATGGACATACCGTACAGCAAGAAGCCCGAAGCCATCGAACCCAGCACGAAATACTTCATGGCGGCCTCCGTGGCAGTCACATGATCCCGACGCAACGCCACCAAGGCGTAACTGGAAAGCGTCAGCAACTCCAATCCCATGTAGATCACCAGAAAGTTGTTGCCGGAGATCATGACAAACATTCCAAGCAACGCAAAGATGCTCAAGGTAAAAAATTCGCCACCGCGAAGCATGTCCCTCGATGCGGCATAGGGCCGACCGTACACCATGGTCACCATCACCGCCAACGTGGCAAAGCACTTCAGCCAATTGCCCATGGCATCGCTGACCACCATATTCTCGAAGCCATAATGGGTCTCGCCGCTTAAAGCGAGATCGCACTGCATCCAGGCCACTACAGCCAAAGTGAGCATGGTTAGCAAATACGTTGTGCCACGCAACGGTGTCTTGACACCGAGATCAATCATTGCAATAGCGCACGCCATCACCAACAACACGACTTCGGGGTAGGCCGTGATCCAACTGATGTTGTCAATCATCTTACGTCTCTCAATTCAGTTTGATCAATTCAGTTTTGATATTGCAACATGCTTGAGCAGTTGCGCCACCGAAACATCCATGACGTCGGTAAAGGGTTTGGGATAGACACCCATATACAGAACAGCCGCCGCCAGCAAAGCCATCACCAAGAACTCTCGCGGACTAATATCCGTTAACTCCTTCACATGGTCGTTTGCCACTGGGCCCAGATACACCCGCTTGAACATCCACAGCGTATAAGCAGCACCAAAAATAAGCGCACTCGCTGCAGCAAACCCAATCCAGAAATTGAACTTCACTGCACCCAAAATCACCATCCATTCGCCGACAAAACCCGCGGTTCCTGGCAAACCACAGTTGGCCATTGCAAAAAACAGCGCAAAGGCAGTGAACTTGGGCATGGTATTGACCACGCCTCCGTAACTGGCAATCTCACGTGAATGAACGCGGTCGTACAAGACGCCGATGGAAAGGAACATCGCGGCCGACACAAAACCGTGCGAGATCATCTGCACAATGCCGCCAGACACGCCCAGCGAGCTGAAGATGAAGAATCCGAGTGTTACAAATCCCATGTGCGCCACAGAGGAGTAGGCCACCAGCTT
>CAIYNH010000140.1 GCA_903927495.1 uncultured beta proteobacterium | reverse complement strand
GGTAGGTGCATCCCAAACCAAAATGTTGGCAATTTTGAAATTCATGGATCAGAAGGGATTGCGCACAATGTGCTCGTTGAATTTAACTTGCCCAGTGCCACTGTGACAGACTGAGCAATTGGCCATGGCGAGGGCACTGCAGGTGCTCGCTAGTAGTGCCAGAGGGCAGGGTTTGGAAAGATCAAAATGTGACATGGCGGTCGAATGAATACGAATGGTTAATGTAAGGATTCTGGATTAAGCCCTCCTTAAGGACAGCCATAGACAAGTTTTATCTGCAACCAACGGGCAAAGGTTGACAACTTGAGGGCGTTGGTTTTACCTTCGGCATTGTCGTTACCATCACAACCTGAAGCCCCTTTTAATATGCCAAAAGCATCACCCACGCTCACGCTGCAAGCTACTCCGGACGGCACCTGTGCCGCACTGGGCGGCTGCTGGAGCGCGGCGCTACTGGCCGAACCGGCCTCTTGGGCGCGCATCGAAAATGCACTCATCAGCGCCGTGGGTGTGTCTAAAAGCGGCTGTGCATGGAACCTGAAAGAACTACAGCGCCTGGATCACACCGGTGCCCAATTGCTGTGGAATGCCTGGGGTCACCAATGGCCAGACCGGCTGGAGCTGCACCCTGAGCAACGCGCCATGCTGGAGCGCGTAGCCCGCTACACCACCGTGGCACCTGCGCCTGCCAGCACCTCCTGGACCAGTATTTTTCTGGCCTTCGGTGAGAAACTGATGTTGCTGGCCGATCACGTCAAGGGTGCGGTGCGACTGCTCGGGCAGTTGCTGATCGATGCTATCCACCTTGCACGAGCACCCCGGCGTGGCCCTTGGCGCGATGTCTCTGGTCACCTTTACCACATTGGTGCCACCGCAATGCCGATTACGGCCATGGTGGGTTTCATGATTGGCGTGGTGCTGGCTTACCTGATGTCGCGCCAGTTACGCCAGTTTGGTGCCGACAGTTTTATCGTGACCATTTTGGGTGTGGCTCTGATCCGTGAACTTGGTCCCATGCTGGCAGCGATCCTGGTTGCCGGACGTTCGGGCTCTGCCATTACGGCACAGATTGGTGTGATGCGCGTCACCGAGGAACTCGATGCCATGCGCGTGATGGGCATTGCCAAAGGTTACCGGCTGGTGCTGCCGCGCATCTTGGCGATGGCGCTGGCATTGCCGCTGATCACGGTCTGGACCACGTTGGCAGCTTTGTTGGGTGGCATGCTGGCCTCTGACATGGTGCTGGGCGTGACACCAGCGTATTTCTTTGATACTCTGCCGAATGTGGTGCTGGTGGGCAACCTCTGGCTGGCACTGGGCAAATCGTTGGCGTTTGGCATATCGATTGCGCTGATTGCTTGTCATTTTGGCTTGCGCGTCAAGCCCAATACCGAAAGCCTGGGGCAGGGCACGACCGCATCCGTGGTCGCCTCGATCACCGTGGTGATGTTGCAGGATGCGCTGTTTGCGATCATCTTCAAGAATGTTGGTCTATGAAGCAGGCGGTTGTCCAGATCGACAAGCTCTGGTCGGTGTTTCACAACGCCGGGCACCAGGCCGTGATCCACCAGGATCTTGACCTTTGCATCCAGAGCGGTGAACTGGTGTCGGTTGTCGGTGGCTCTGGCAGCGGCAAAACGGTGTTGCTGCGCCAGATTCTGGGTCTCGAAGTGCCCGCCCGTGGTTATGTCAAGGTGCTGGGTAAGTCTGCAGCACGGCTCGGCAGTGAGGGCGCGGCCAGTCGTGTAGGCATGTTGTTTCAGCATGGCGCGTTGTTCTCTGCTTTCAGTGTGCTCGACAACATTGCCTTTGCCCTGCGCGAACTAAAAACCCTGCCGAATGACCTGATTCGTGACGTGGCCATGGTCAAGCTGCAAATGGTGGGGTTAAAGCCCTCGGTCGCTTTCCAGATGCCGGCCAACCTATCGGGCGGCATGATCAAGCGGGTAGCGCTGGCGCGG
>CAIYNH010000139.1 GCA_903927495.1 uncultured beta proteobacterium | reverse complement strand
CCCATCGTTGGTTTCATCGCCGGTGTCACAGCACCTGCGGGCAAGCGCATGGGGCACGCTGGGGCGCTGATCTCTGGCGGTGCCGACACGGCTGAAGCCAAGCTGGCAGTGATGGAAGAGTGTGGCTTCAAGATCACACGCAATCCGTCTGAAATGGCCAAACTGCTTAAAGCCATGCTTTGAACGTGATAAATAAGTGCGCGACTGCCTAGTCGTGCCACTTCGCGGTAAGCTCCGAGCGCTCGAAACTTTGTGTTTTGAGCGCTTTTTAGTTAGTCCTTCAGGAGAATGTTGATGGAAATGTTGCAGAGTGCTGATTTTTGGATAGGACTTCTAAAGATTGTCTGGATCAATATTATTTTGTCTGGCGATAACGCCGTTGTCATTGCTCTGGCCGCCCGGTCGTTGCCACCGCAGCAGCAGAAAAAAGCTGTTTTTTTTGGCTCCGCTGCGGCCGTGATTCTGCGTATTATTCTCACGGTAGTGGCTGTCAAGTTGCTGGAGATGTCGTTTTTGCAGATTGTGGGTGGCTTATTACTGCTGTGGATTGGTGTGCATTTGTTCGGTGATGAAGATGATGGAGACGGCTACCTCAAAGAAAACGGCAGTCTGATCACGGCCATTCGAACCATATTGCTGGCCGACCTGGTCATGAGCTTGGACAACGTAATTGCTGTGGCCGCCGCCGCCAAAGGCAGCATGCTGTTGTTAATATTGGGCTTGGCCATCAGTATTCCTCTGGTTATTTTTGGCAGCACACTGATGATCAAGCTAATGGAACGTTTCCCCATCATTGTGACTTTAGGTGCTGCCCTGATCGGCTGGGTTGGTGGAGAAACCATCGTCAGCGATGTTGCCCTGAAAGACGTTTTGTTAGCGCATCCATGGCTTCATTACGTGGCAGCCGCCGCGGGTGCTGCACTGGTGTTGGGGGTGGGGCGTTTACTTCAGCGACGCTCAACCGCATCTTGATATTGCAAAGCGACTACCATCGCAGTAGCTTGGATGCCACATGGTTGAATTTGTCACTTGTGGGTCGATCCTGGCTTTGATAAGGTGAGGCTTCATTAGAAGGTACATCGTGGCAAGCTCAAATTCGCATCGTTCAGGCCAGTTCTTTCGCGCAGACTGGTTTACCGGAATTCTGGTTGTGGTCTGCGTGGTCGCGCTGCACCTTGCAACTGACTTTATCAGTTCGCTGGAACGGCGCTTTTACGATTTTGCAAGCACCAGCACGGTGCGTGAACCATCCAGCCAGATTGCTGTCATTGCTATTGACGACCAAAGTATTGCCAATATCGGCCGCTGGCCGTGGCCGCGCGATGTTCATGCCAAGTTGATTGATCAATTGGCGGCAGCAAAGGCCAAGACCATTGTTCAAACGGCCTTCTTTTTTGAACCGCAGGTCGATCGGGGTTTACCGTTCATTCGCCAAATGAAAGAGGTGTTGACGGCGATGGAAGCGGTCGACACCTCCTCCGGCAGTCGTGACAAACTGCTGGGCCTGATTGACCAGGCTGAAACCGCGCTTGACACCGATGGCCAGCTTGCCAGCAGCTTCAAAAGTGCGGGAAATGTCATCATTCCTTCTGTTTTTGTGCTGGGTGAGCCCAATGGCAAGGCGGATCGGCCGCTGCCCGACTTTGCACTGAAGAGCGCAATCGATGCGAATGCCGGGTTTTCAGTTGCTGCCATCAAGAGCCAGCAACCGCTGGAGAGTCTTGGCATGGTGGCCGCAGGTGTGGGCCACCTGAATCAGATTCAGGATGTGGACGGGGCGGTGCGCCAAGAGCCCCTGCTGGTTAATTACTACGGTAAAGCAGTGCCTTCGATCGCTCTTTTGGCCGCTCTCAAGAGCCTCAATCTGAGCATGGCAGATATCAAACTCAATGTTGGGGAATCTGTGCAAATCGGCAAGTTACGTGTTAAGACCAATGCTGCGGCTATGATGCTTCCCCAGTTTTATAAGGGTCGAGAAGGTCGACCAGCTTTTTCGGTGGATTCTTTTTTTGACGTTCTCAGCGGGAAAATACCGGTCAACAAATACGCCGACAAGATTGTCGTGATTGGTGCCACGGCAGCAGGAGTGGGGACTCAGTTCCCTGTGCCCGGAAATCCGGCGTTGTCACCGGCAGAAACGGTGGCGCACATCACCTCCAGTATTTTGAATGAACACTTTATCGTCCAGCCTGCATGGGGTGTTGCCGCGACGTGGGTCGCATTTCTGCTGGTGTGTGGCTACCTGATTGCGGCCCTGCCTCGACTGTCTGCGGGCATGGCAGCACTCTCCACCGCGCTACTCTTTGTGGTGTTGTTAAGCCTCGAGTTTGGTTTGCTGTCGGGTGCAGCGCTGTGGTTGCAGTGGGTTTTTCCGGCAAGTTTACTGTTGATTGGGCACTTGGCCTTGACCACCAAGCGTTTTTTGATGACCGAGGCGGGCAAGCTCAAATCAGATGAGGAGTCGGCCGAGACCAACCGCATGATGGGTCTGGCTTTGCAAGGGCAAGGGCAGCTTGACATGGCGTTTGATCGATTCCGGCGCGTGCCCCTCGGCAATGATGTGATGGGTAACTTGTACAACCTGGCGCTTGATTTTGAACGTAAGCGCCAATTCAACAAGGCTCAGGCAATTTACGAACACATGGCTTCCTTTGACAAGAATTACAAAGACCTTCAGGTTAAGTTGAACCGCGCCAAGAACCTGTCAGAAACGGTTATCCTGGGTGGCAGTGGTGCGCATCCCGGCGGCACCATGCTGCTCGATGGCGGTGCCGTCGAAAAACCCATGCTGGGACGTTACCAGGTTGAAAAAGAACTCGGCAAAGGTGCCATGGGGATCGTTTACCTGGGTCGCGACCCAAAAATAGGTCGAGTCGTGGCGATCAAGACGCTGGCTCTAAGCAGTGAATTCGAGGGTGACGAGCTGGTCGATGCCCGCGAACGTTTTTTCAGGGAAGCCGAAACCGCCGGGCGCTTGCAGCATCAAAATATTGTCACAATTTTCGATGCTGGAGAGGAGCACGACCTAGCATTCATCGCCATGGAGTTTCTCAAGGGCCAGGATTTAACCCCATTTTGCAAGGAAGGCAATTTGCTGCCCGTGCCGACAGTGGTGTCGATCGTGGTGAGAGTGGCACGAGCCTTGACCTATGCACACCTTCAGCACGTGGTGCATCGTGACATCAAGCCAGCCAACATCATGTATGAAGTTGCGTCTGACACTGTCAAGGTGACTGATTTTGGAATAGCCCGCATCACGGATTCAAGTAAAACCAAAACCGGCCTGGTGTTGGGTACCCCGAGCTTTATGTCACCCGAACAATTAGCGGGGAAAAAAGTTGATGGTCGATCAGATCTGTACTCTCTGGGCGTGATGCTGTTTCAGCTGCTCTGCGGCGTATTACCGTTCCGCGGGGAGTCCATGTCCGAGTTGATGTACAAAATCGCCAATGAGGAAGCCCCTGATATTCGCCACATTCGCAAGGATCTGCCCGCCACTCTGGCTTTGGTGGTGGCCTATGCGTTGCGCAAGGATCCTCAGGCCCGCTATCAGGATGGTGATCGGTTTGCAATGGAGTTGCAAATGACCCTCGCCGATGTGACTGGCGGTTCAACGATTGCCAACAACATCTCGTCGTCGTTCGATTTTCAACGTACCATGGCGAGCGAAAAAACGGTCGCGTTTGAGGCAACAGTTCCGCTTGCCAGCGTAGAGTTTGAAAAGACGCTCAGTTTTACCAACCGGGATGGCGCTGTCAGCCCTGCCAGTCAAGACTCCCCAGACCTTGAAATCTAAATCCGTTCAAAATGAATTACACCTACTGTGCACAAACTCACCCTGGCTTGATTCGTGGCAACAACGAAGACGCTGTTGTTTTTGATGAAGCTTGCGGTGTGGTCGTTCTGGCAGATGGTATGGGCGGGTACAACGCCGGTGAGGTTGCCAGTGGCATGGCTACTGCGTTCATCAAATCGGAGCTGGTTCGCTGGTTGTCCGGCGCAGCTCGACAAGCCAGCGCCGATCAGGTCTCGCGTGCCATCGAAATGTGTATCGAGAAGGCGAACACGTCGATTTTGAACGCTGCGACCTCGAACTCTCAGTATGCGGGGATGGGGACGACTTTGGTCGTGGGTGTTTTCCAGGAAGGCACTCTGGTTCTTGGTCATGTTGGTGACTCCCGTTGTTACCGGCTGCGTGCCGGTGCATTGACACAAATCACGAAGGATCACTCACTATTGCAGGAGCAAGTCGATGCCGGCTTGTTAACGCCCAGCCAGGCGGCAATAGCCCCGGGGAAAAATCTGTTGACGCGCGCCGTGGGCGTTGAAAAAACATTGAAGGTTGAATTGCATCAGCACACGATTGATGCTGGCGATATTTATCTGATGTGTTCAGATGGTTTGACCGACATGGTTGACGACGACACCATCGCCAGGATCATGCTGCAAAGTAGCAGCATGGTGCAAATTGCAGCTGATTTGGTGGCCCGGGCCAACGCCGGCGGTGGACGCGATAACATTACAGTGTTGTTGACTCAAGTGCGAGTTTCATCAGAAAAACCCGGTTTGATGTCCCGTTTGTTTGGCAAGTAGCCAACAATCCATTGAATTGATCCATGAGTCCTACGCAGACACATTTGAATAACAGGAGGCGGTCATGCCCAAAGTAGTTGTGACGATAGACGGCATCGTTATCAAGGAAGTTGAATTGAGCAAGGAGCGCACGACACTGGGGCGGCGGCCTTACAACGACATCGTGATTGAAAACCTGGCTATCAGTGGCGAGCATCTTGGTCTGACCAAGTTAGGTAATCAGGTGGTTGTAGAAGACCTCAACAGCACCAACGGCACCTATGTCAATGGCAAGGCGGTCAAAAAGCAGGTGCTTCAAAATGCCGACACGATCGAGGTAGGTAAATATAAGATCAGGTTTGAGGCCGATGCCAGTGACGAATTTGAAAAAACAATGGTCTTCAAACCGCGCGCTGCGGTACCCGCGGCACCTGCTATTGCCGCTGTACCTGCAGTGCCTCCAGCGGAATTGCGTGGCACCATCAAAGTAATGTCTGGTGCCGCGGCAGGTCGTGAAATGCCTCTGACCAAAATTGTGACGACCGTTGGCAAACCCGGCATTGCTGTAGCTGCCATTACGCGTCGTCCCCACAATTTTTTGGTGCACCATGTGGAAGGTGCCGATCAGCCCATGCTGAATGGCGTGCCAGTTGGCGAACAGCCAGCCATTTTGAAGCATGGAGATCAAATTGTGCTGGCTGGCATACAGATGCAGTTTCTGCAGTCTTAAAAAGCGCTTGCATTTACCGCGGGCAACGTCCACTGGAGCCCTATGCGCTACTTGAAGCGGCACTGGCGTCGAATTGTCTTGTCGTCAGTTCCCATGGTACTGATCTTGTTGCACAGTCTGGGTGTTTTTCCAATTGCTGTGCTGGACCGGCTCGATGCGATTATTTATGATGCCCGGTTGCGGGCATCGATGCCAAATACGTTTGATGATCGCATCGTCATCGTTGACATTGATGAAAAAAGTCTGGCCGAAATTGGGCGCTGGCCTTGGTCGCGCCACAAGTTGGCAGCCTTGACAGATACGCTGTTTGACAAGCAGCAAATTGCGTTGCTGGGTTTCGATGTGGTTTTTGCCGAGTCCGATGAAAGCTCTGGCCTGAAACTGCTGCAACGGCTGGCGCATAACGAGTTGCGTGATGAAACCGGTTTCATAAGGCAACTGAAAAATATCAGCCCACGCTTGGATTTCGACACTACATTTGCCGCGTCCCTAAAAAATCGATCGTTGGTCATGGGTTATTATTTTTCCAACGACCATGACGGGCGAACCACTGGTGTTTTGCCCAAGCCGGTGATGGGGCCGCAGGATTTTCCGGACCACAGAAGCACGTTGTCCGATTGGAATGGCTATGGCTCCAATATCATTCAGTTGGCACACGTCGCGCCTATGGCTGGATTTTTTAACTCCCTGACCGACCCCGATGGTGTGGTCCGTGCCTTGCCACTAGTGGTTCGGCACGCTGACAACTATTACGAGGCCTTGTCTTTGGCCATGTTTCGGAGCTTGATTGGAATGCCGAAGGTAGCTCCGGAATTTGCCCAGACTACGTCCACTGACAGCCAGTCAGATGCATTGCAAAGCATTGTTCTGAAATGGGCAGATAAAACATATAGTATTCCCGTAGACCAGCGGGCAGCTTTGTTGATCCCTTTTCGTGGGCCCGGAGGGGCCCGTGGCGGCTCATTTGAGTATGTTTCTGCCAGTGACGTTCTGGCTGGCAGGGTGGTGGATGCACATCTGAAGGGCAAGATTGTCTTGCTTGGCACCACGGCACTTGGTATTGTTGATTTGCATGCCACGCCTGTGGCTGCCGTTTACCCAGGTGTTGAGGTGCATGCGAATGCCTTGGCCAGCTTGATCGATCGGCGTTTTCTGGTCAGACCAGTCAATGCCGGCAGTTATGAAGTCTTGTTGATTCTTCTGGTCGGGTTAACGCTGACCCTGGCACTGCCCAAGCTGCGGGCTCCGGTGGCGGTGATGTTGAGTGTTGCCGTTCTTGCAGGATTGACTGCAATGAATTGGTGGCTCTTTCTGAGTCACAGCCTGGTATTAAGTCTGGCACCCCTGTTACTGATGGCTTTGACGGTTTTTGTGCTGAACGTGGGTTATGGCTATTTGGTGGCAAGTCGCTCCAGACGAGAACTGGTTCAGTTGTTTGGAACTTATGTGCCCCCAGAGTTGGTCAGGGAGATGATCAAGGACCCTGACCGGTACACGATGCAGGCCCGCAGCGATGAGCTGACCGTGATGTTCTGTGATATGCGCGGCTTTACAAGCATGTCAGAGCGACTCAACCCGGTCGAACTGCAACAGTTGCTGAATCAGGTTTTCAGTGAACTAACCCGATTGATTGGTGCCAATCGTGGCACGGTGGATAAATACATGGGTGACTGTGTCATGGCGTTTTGGGGTGCCCCGGTGGAGTCGCCGTTGCACGCCCAACTGGCGGTTAAAACAGCCTTGGAGATTAGTCAAGCTCTGGGGCGCATCAATCAGGCGCATAAGGCGGGGGCTTTGGGGCGTGTCGGCCTGAATATTGGTTTGGGCATTGGTCTGAACACCGGGCAGATGTATGTCGGCGATATGGGGTCTGATATTCGTCGCAGCTATACCGTGATTGGCGATGCCGTGAACTTGGGCGCAAGGCTGGAGGGACTCTCCAAAGTGTATGGTGTCAACATTGTGGCTAGTGATGCGACGCGCCTGCTGGCGACCGGCTTTATTTGGCAGGAGCTTGATCGTGTTCGGGTCAAAGGCAGATTACAGGCCCTTACGATTTACACTCCTTTGGCCGCGACGGGTGAATTCACCTCGGTACAGAACGAGGAGTTGGTTCTGTGGCACAGTTTTCTGGCTAGATATCGTGATCAAGACTGGGTTCAGTGTAATTTTTTACTGGACCAGTTGTTGCAGAAAGATTGTCAGAAGCTGCTTTATTTGCTCTACTCGCAGCGCATCGCGCGAATGCGTGAGCAACCCGCCGATCCCAATTGGGACGGCGCTACTAACTTTGAGACCAAGTGATGATGAATACCAGCATCAAGCACCATAGTTCTGAGCGCGGGGGTATGACATTTGAAGCGCTGTTTTATAAACAGTTGCAGCAAGTAACGGCGCGCATTCATGAAACCGACAACATTGAACAGATCATGCTGGAGTCTAGTCAGGACATCTGCAAGCTCTTCAATGCCGATCGTTTAACCCTGTATGTGGTCAACGAGGATCAATCGGCGATCGTCTCTAAAGTAAAAACCGGGCTCAATAGCAGTCGCGATTTGAAACTCCCGATATCACCGCAAAGCAT
>CAIYNH010000138.1 GCA_903927495.1 uncultured beta proteobacterium | reverse complement strand
TGATCAGGCAGGCAGTTTCTAATTTCCAGCCTCTGCTGAACCGATCAGAACTCTTTGAATTGGCAGCCAGTGAGGATGCACAGGCGCGCATGGTGATCCAGGAATCAGGCAAAATTCCCGGTTGGCGCTTGAAACATGGCCCATTCCAGCGTCGAGCATTGCCACCGATCAAGCAGCCCGCCTGGACAATACTGGTGCAAGGAGTTGATTTGCACAATGAGTCGGTGCATCAGCTTATGAATCAGTTCCGCTTTGTGCCTGATGCCCGTTTGGACGATTTGATGATCAGTTACGCAACTGATGGTGGCGGAGTTGGCCCTCACTTTGACAGTTACGACGTGTTCTTGTTGCAGGCGCATGGGCGTCGGCTTTGGCGCATCGGGCGGCAAAAGGACAAGAGTTTGCAGGCGAATGTGCCGCTCAAAATTCTTACGCATTTCGTGCCAGAAGAAGAGTTCATATTGGAACCAGGCGATATGCTGTATCTACCTCCTGGCTATGCCCATGATGGCATTGCACAAGGTGAATGCATGACGTATTCAATTGGTTTTCGCATTCCCAATCGGGGTGAACTGGCCCGGGAATTGTTGCAACGCTTGGCCGAAGATGCTGAAGATGAAGTTGGTGTTGCCCTATACCGTGATGCCGATCAGGTGGCAGTAGAGCAACCGGCCGAAATGCCTCCAAAAATGCTTGAATTTGCAAGATCTGCAATGCTCGATGCATTGAAGGATCCGGGTGCCATGGGCCGAGCACTGGGAGAGTACATGACCGAGCCCAAGCCCAATGTCTGGTTTGTGACGAGTCAAACTCGCGCTGCTGACAGTGCTACGCTTCGAAATACCGGCATTCACCTGGACCGTCGCAGCAAAATGTTGTTTGATGAGCAGCATATTTATATCAACGGAGAAAGTTTTAACGCGGCAGGTCGTGATGCAGACTTGATGCGTAGCTTGGCAAACCATCGATTCTTGTGTGAACTGGATTTCAAAAGACTCAGTGGTCAAGCTCGGACACTGATAGATGACTGGTTGGACGCAGGGTGGTTACATTCCTTTGAAATGGCAAAATAGCCGTCAGGCAGGCGTATATGTGAATATCGAGTGACGTGTGAACACAACGCACGATAGAAGTCAAGCGTAAATACCATGTAAATCCAAACTATAATTAGAGGCTAAGCGAACAGCCGGAACCGTTTGTTTGCTTGGTCTTTGTGGGCGACTGCAAAAATAATTTCCGGAAATTGTCTTTTTTTACTGGGTATCTCAAATGAATAAATCTCTCGTTCTGATCGCTGTTATTGCTGCTGCTTTGGTTGCTTGTGGCAAAACAGAAGCTCCTGCACCGGCTCCAGCTCCTGTGGCTGCACCAGCACCAGCACCGGCACCAGCTGCTCCTGCAGCACCTGCCGCTTCTGAAGCTGCTGCTCCTGCTGCATCTGGTGCCGCTGCTGCCGCTCCTGCTGCCTCCGAAGCCAAGAAGTAATCGCTCAGCGATTACTTCGTCAAAAAAGCCACCTTCGGGTGGCTTTTTTGTTGGCACCTGAAATCCTGGTTTTCTTTTGTTGAGAACAAAACAATCTCTTTGATTGGATCGCAGTTAACTGGTGATCAGATAAGCCGCCATAATTGTGCTTGCATTTTTCAACAATAGAACTTGAGGTGTCTAACCATGCTGACTGCTTTGGTCATTGTGTTTGTACTGGCATACGCTGCTATCGCGCTCGAACACCCCATCAAAATCAACAAGTCTGCGTCAGCGTTGATTGGTGCCGGTCTGTTGTGGACCATTTACGCCATGTCCAGTGGCAATGCCACCTTGATAGGCCAGCAATTGGGCGAATCCCTCATGGGCACAGCCCAAGTTGTATTTTTTCTGATGGGCGCTATGACCATAGTGGAGGTAGTCGACGCACACAACGGCTTTGAAGTTATTACGTCCCGCATCAGCACTAAAAAACTCTCAACGCTGATGTGGATGGTTGGTTTCGTAGCATTTTTTCTTAGCTCCATTTTGGACAATCTGACCACCACCATTGTGATGGTGTCGCTCATGAAAAAATTGCTCGAAAAGCGTGAAGATCGTCTGTTTTTTGCCGGCATTATCATTATTGCGGCGAATGCGGGCGGCGCTTGGACTCCGATTGGTGATGTAACCACCACCATGCTCTGGATCGGGGGTCAAATCACCACATTGGCAATCATGAAAAGTTTGTTTATTCCGTCCATGATCAATTTGCTGGTGCCGTTAACGGTCACTAGCTTTGTATTGAAAGGCATACCAGTGCTGGCACCGGTGCGCTCAGATGATGCTCGGGGCATAGCGACTTCTGACAACGAACGCAATGTAATGTTTTTTTTGGGTTTGGGCATTTTGGTCTTGGTTCCGGTTTTTAAGACAGTTACCAATTTGCCACCCTTTCTTGGCATATTGTTTGGCTTGGGTATTTTGTGGCTGGTAGGGGACTTGTTGCATCGCAATAAGCCAGACGACGACAAAGAGCACTTGACGCTGGCACATGCCTTGTCACGCATTGACATGGGCTCCATCGTCTTTTTCATTGGTATTCTTCTTTCGGTGTCAATTCTGGAACATACCCATATTCTGAAATCATTGGCCCAATGGCTTGATCAATCTGTGGGTCGGCAGGATCTCATTGTGATGATCATTGGTCTGGTTAGTGCTGTGGTGGATAACGTGCCTTTGGTCGCTGCATCCATGGGCATGTACAGCCTAACGCAATATCCAGCCGACAGCTTCCTGTGGGAGTTCATGGCCTATTGCGCGGGCACCGGTGGCTCGATTCTGATCATTGGCTCAGCTGCCGGAGTCGCAGCCATGGGGTTGGAAAAAATTGACTTTTTTTGGTACATGAGACGCATCAGCGGGCTGGCTTTGATCGGCTATTTGGGGGGAGCCCTGTTTTATATTGCTGAGCTCCGCTTGTTTCCTTGAATTTTCGCGATAAGTGAAATTATGAAACCATCCATTTTGGTGGCCAGAGCGGTATTTCCTGAAGTACTAGACAAGCTGGCACAGCATTTTCAAGTAACTTCAAACCAAAACGACGAATTGTGGATGCCAGCGCAATTGATAGAAAAAATGCAAGGTATGCAGGGTGCGTTCACCACCGGCAGCGAACGCATTTCCGCTGAATTGCTAGCTGCCTGCCCAGACCTGAAAATCTGTGCAAATATGGCGGTCGGGTTTAATAATTTTGATCTTGATGCCATGAGCGCAGCCGGCGTATTGGGGACCAATTCGCCTGACGTGTTGACCGACACCACCGCTGATTTTGGATTCGCACTGTTGCTTGCAACGGCTAGGCGTTTGTCGGAAAGTGAACATTTCTTGCGTGCCGGTCATTGGAGCCGCTGGCGCTATGACATGTTTGCGGGTGCTGAGGTGCACGGTAGCACATTGGGAATTTTGGGCATGGGGCGGATTGGGCAGGGCATTGCCAAGCGTGGCGCGCACGGTTTTGGTATGAATGTGATTTATCACAATCGTTCACACCTTGATGCTGCAACCGAAGCCGCTTGCCGTGCACGCTGGGTCAGCAAATCAGAGTTGCTTGCCAGCAGTGACCATCTGGTGCTGGTGCTGCCGTACTCGGCACAGGCGCATCACACCATTGGTGTAGCAGAGTTGGCGCAAATGAAATGCACTGCAACCTTGGTGAATATAGCGCGAGGCGGCATTGTCGATGACGCAGCACTTGCGGCTGCCCTGCGACAGGGTGTGATTGCCGCCGCTGGTCTTGATGTGTTTGAGGGAGAACCCGCTGTTCATCCGGATCTGCTTACTGTTTCCAATGTTGTTTTGACGCCTCATATTGCCAGTGCCACGCAGTCAACCCGGCGCGCCATGGCGCAATTGGCCGCTGACAACTTGATTGCTTATTTGGTTCATGGCAAGGCACTGACACCCCTGAACTGCAAGTTACCTGCGACTACAGCTTCAATAAAATAGCTCTACAGCCAGATGAAGTCGACTTTGAACACGTTTTTTTTGTGATTGACTCTATTCGTGTAGCAAGTTCAGGCCTCCAGTGACCGGTAAATCGCCAACCCAAGTCTTATCACCAGCCGCACTGACGCGTTTGATTGCGGGTCAAATCTGCTTACATGCCTGCATGGCGGGCATGCGAATGGCGGCACCCTTGATGGCCCTGCGCGAGGGTTATAGTGCTCTGGCCGTTGGTGTTCTGTTGTCCTTGTTTGCTCTGACGCAAGTATTTTTGGCGCTACCGGCTGGTCGCTATGCCGATCGACATGGATTCAGGCGACCCATCGGACTTTGCGTGGTGGTTGCCAGCACAGGAGCTTGTCTGGCAGTTGTGTTTCCGCTATTTCCGGTACTGTGCCTGAGTGCACTCATGACCGGTGGAGCAACGGGTGTCGCATCCATCAGCCTGCAACGCCACGTAGGGCGATCGGCGCAGAACAACACCGAACTGAAAAGCATGTTCAGCTGGCTCTCGATTGGACCCGCACTTTCCAATTTTGTCGGACCATTGGCAGCTGGTTTGTTGATTGACCACGGTGGTTTCCGGGTGGCATTTTTGGCGCTGTCTGGCTTGCCACTGATGACTTGGCTTTGGGTGCGTCATACGGTCGAACTGCCACCTGTTGTCATAAAACCCGGTATCAAGTCCGGTCGAGCCTGGGACTTGTTGCTTGAACCCATGATGCGTCGTTTGATGCTGGTGAATTGGTTGCTCTCATCATGCTGGGATGTTCACACTTTTGTGGTGCCTGTTTTGGGCCACGAACGCGGCTTGAGCGCCTCTGCAATCGGGGCTATATTGGCTGGCTTTGCCTTGGCCGCGACCAGTGTTCGGGTCGCGCTGCCTATGTTTGCCGCACATCTTGACGAGTGGGTGGTGGTTACCTCTGCCATGCTCATGACTGCAGTCTTGTTCATGCTTTACCCGCTGATGAATTCTGCAATGGCTATGGGGGTTTGTTCGGTGCTGCTGGGGTTTTCCCTGGGTTCGGTGCAACCCATGATCATGAGTACTTTGCATCAAATCACACCGGCTGAACGACATGGAGAAGCGCTCGGCTTTCGACTCATGGCCATTAACGCCTCCAGCGTAGTGATGCCGATGTTGTTTGGTAGCGCGGGTGCAGTGCTCGGTGTGTCCTTGGTGTTTTGGACGGTTGGTGCCAGTGTTGCGGTGGGGGCGCGATCGGCCTGGTGGCTGCGCCCGCCGGCTCATAAAGCGTAAAAGCCTTGAATCACGTCCCAGGCGGCCTGGGGTTCGTCAACATAATGGAATAACTTGAGATCGTCAGGTGAAATCACTCCTTCTTCAACCATCGCTTGCATGTTGATGATGCGTCTCCAGTAATCACTGCCAAACAAAACAATCGGTACTGGTTGTGCTTTGTTGGTTTGCACCAAAGTGATGACTTCAAAGAGCTCGTCAAGCGTGCCAAATCCGCCGGGAAAAGCCACCAGGGCTTTGGCGCGCATCATGAAGTGCATCTTGCGAAGTGCGAAGTAATGGAATTTGAAGCTTAGGCTCGGTGTCACGTAGGGGTTGGCGTTCTGTTCATGCGGTAGGGCAATGTTCAACCCAACGGTGGGCTGACCCAGTTCGTGCGCGCCACGATTGGCCGCTTCCATGATACCATGGCCGCCACCGGTGCATATGTTCAGACGTAGCTCGGGCACTTGGGCCGCGCTGTACGCCGCCACCAAACGGGCAAATAACCTAGCTTGGTTGTAGTGCTGGGCATTGCGCAGCTGTCGTTGTGCCAGGGCAATCGCTTGTGGGTCAGCGATTTTCAGTGCCTGTTGCAACTGCTGATCAGCAGTTTCAGGTGAGGCAAACCGGGCACTGCCAAATACCACCACCGTATGGTGAATACCTTGTTCAGACTGATCTAAATCTGGCTTGAGCATTTCAAGTTGAATGCGAATACCGCGAGTGTCCCGACGCAGCAAAAATTCGGGATCTGCAAAAGCCAACCGATGGGCATTGGCACGCAGCACTGTGGCATTGGCTGGATGCTTGAGCAATTCAGACCAAACATCGGCCAGACGTTGTTCGGTCAGGAGATGGGGCAGGTTTTGAGTGTTTTCCATAGACTCGGATTGTGGGCCAAAAAAAGGCTTCTCAGAGAAGCCTTTTGATGTGCCGGTCAGTCTG
>CAIYNH010000137.1 GCA_903927495.1 uncultured beta proteobacterium | reverse complement strand
CCTGCTGGACAACGCACTCAAGTACAGCACCGACACGGTTGACCTAACTGTCAACCTGAACGGCGCGAGCCTGCAGGTGGCCGTCAAGGACCGAGGAAATGAGATTCCTCAGGAGAAATATCTAAGCATATTCGAGCCCTATTCGCGCAGCGACTTGTCCGGACAGCGCGGTGCTGGCCTGGGTTTGGCGCTGTGTCGGGCAATTGCTGCCGCGCATGGTGGCACCTTGACATTGCGACGAAGAAATGGCGGCGGCAACAGTTTCACTTTTGTAATGCCACTGGATGCGAACCAGCCTGAAGGGGCGCTGCCATGAGTTTGCGTGTTCTTGTGGTTGAGGACGACCCGGAAATTCGAGCCTTGATTCGGTCTACGCTATCAGTTGAAGGCTTTGAGGTTCAAACTGCCGTATCTGTCAGCGAGGCCAAAGCGCTGTTGACCCACGCGTTGCCAGACATCATGCTGCTGGACCTGGGCTTGCCCGATGGCGATGGTGCCGTGCTTGTCCGAGATGTGCGCAGGCAGCACAGTTTGCCGATTTTGGTGATTTCGGCTCGGCATCTGGAGTCAGCAAAAATTCAGCTGCTGGACGCCGGTGCAGACGACTACATAACAAAGCCGTTTAGCGTGGCCGAGTTGCTGGCGCGTATCCGGGTGGCATTGCGGCATCGCGGCACTGCATTGACAGCGGCCGTGACCGTCCATGAACTTGATGATTTACGGGTCGATCTTGGCCTGTACACCGTGGTTTGCAAGGGGCAGGATATGCATCTGACGCCTACAGAATTCAAACTCCTGGCCCGCCTGGTCCGCAGTGCAGGGCGGGTCGTGACTCACCGGCAATTGCTCACAGACGTATGGGGTGCTGAATTCACTGAGCACACCCACTACCTTCGCCTCTACATGGGCCAGCTGCGCGGCAAGATTGAAATCGACCCGGCTGAGCCCAGGCATTTGCTGACGGAAACCGGTGTTGGCTACCGATTGGCGGTTGCCTGATGTCAGCAATCCTTATGCGTTCCTGATGCAATCGGGTGGACAGTGTGGGTCTGTTCACTCACAAGCCTTCGATATGAGCAAAACCACCAGCCGAGAAAGTGTTGCAGTTATGACGCTGGGTGCCATGGGTGTCGTCTATGGCGATATTGGGACCAGTCCTCTGTACACCATGAAGGAAGTATTCAGCCCAGCCACCGGCATCGCGCTGGACAGCGTTCATCTGATTGGCGCAGTTTCGGTGATCTTCTGGGGTTTGATGATGGTGGTCACGCTGAAGTACGTGGTGCTAATTCTCCGTGCCGATAACCGGGGCGAAGGCGGCATCATGGCCTTGACCGCTTTGGCAGTGGAGGCTGCTGGGGCTCAACCTCAAAAGCGACTGGTATTGCTCCTGCTGGGTGTCTTCGGAGCGGCACTGTTCTACGGAGACAGTGTAATTACCCCGGCGATTTCGGTACTCAGCGCGGTGGAAGGACTGGAAGTGGTCACGCCGGCACTTAAACCCTATATATTGCCGATTTGTGGCGCGGTGCTGGTCGCCTTGTTTTTCATGCAGCGGTATGGAACGAGCGTGGTTGGCAAGTTATTTGGCCCGATTATCGTGGTGTGGTTTTGCGTGCTGACGGTATTCGGTGCGATTGAAATCGCCATGCAACCGGCCATCCTGTCTGCTCTCAATCCACTCATCGCCGTCCAGTTTCTGACGCAGCAGGGTTGGCATGTGTTTGTTGGGGTAGGGGCCATCGTGTTGGCATTTACCGGGGCAGAAGCGCTCTATGCCGATATGGGGCACTTCGGAAAGCGCCCAATCCAGCTCGCATGGGGTGGTTTGGTGCTGCCAGCCCTGGCCATCAACTACATGGGACAAGGCGCACTGCTGATGCGTGATCCAGCGGCCATAGAAAACCCGTTTTACCGAATGTTTCCTGCCGCGTTGGTGATCCCAGCTGTGGTGTTGGCAACCTGCGCCACGGTGATCGCGTCTCAAGCGGTGATTTCGGGTGCATATTCCATGAGCAAGCAGGCTGTTCAATTGGGTCTGCTGCCGCGCATGGCTGTGCTGTACACATCAGCCAAGGAAGCTGGACAAATCTATATGCCAGAAGTGAACTGGCTGTTGTTGGCTGCTGTATTGTTGGCAATGGTGAGTTTCGGTAGTTCGTCAGCGATGGCCGCAGCCTACGGAATCGCGGTCACCGTCACCATGCTGATCACGACCTTGTTGACCTTCTTTGTGGTACGGCATGGATGGCACTTTCCACTTTGGGTGGCGATAGCTGCAACCAGTGTGTTTCTGGCGCTGGACTTGTTATTGGTGGCATCATGCGCAATCAAGTTCCTTCAGGGTGGGTGGTTTCCGCTGGTGCTTGGTATGGCCATCTTCACGGTCATGGCAACTTGGCGGCGTGGGCGAGAACTGTTGATTGAGAGCATCCGTCGGGACGACCCGGAACTTGTCCCGTTCATCACAGGTTTGTCAGAACACGGGGTTCACCGGGTGTCCAGGACTGCGGTTTACGCAGTGGCCAACTCCAGCACGGTTCCGCAAGCACTGATGCACAACCTCAAACACAACCAGGTGCTGCATGAGCGTAACGTCATTCTGTCGGTAGTGTTTCATGAGGTTCCCTGGATTGCATTTGAGGAGCGTGTGTCGGTAACGCCACTAATAACTGGGTTTTGGCGGGTCCAGGTAAATTATGGTTTTAAGAACACTCCTGACATTCCAAATGCACTGGAGCTTTGCAAAAGCCAGGGCTTGCCGATCAATCTTTTTGAAACCTCATACTTTCTGAGCCGTGAAATTATTGTGCCGACCAAGGGTGCGGGCATGTCGCAATGGCGTGAAGCTCTGTTTGCACTCATGTCGCGCAATTCAGGTAGCGTTGCGGGGTTCTTTAAACTGCCCAACAACTGCGTGATTGAGTTGGGGACGAGGGTGCAGATTTGAGCTTTAACTCCGTTTTAGCGGTCTCAGGTGGCAAAATTGATTTTTCAAAACGCAATCCTAATTTTCGCTACTGCCTGACATAACTCTAGCAAGTGAAACAGAAGCTTCATACTGATGTTGTTGTCCGGATTGTCTCAGATATTTGGCTTAACTCGTTACGCAGCCAACGATGAGCACCATCATTTTGATAGCGCTTATGCCAGATCATGTACATCGGTATTTTTGGGCAAGTCAGCGGCACCGGGACGCTGGAAAGGTCTTTCAGCAGGTGCTGTTGCAACAATCCAGGTACGGTAGCCAGCAGTTGGCTGCCCTGCATGAAAGCTGGCAAAGCGGCAAATCCAGGAACCATAATTTTGAAGTTACGAAGGATGCCGCGCTCGCAGAACCATTGGTCCAAGTCCAGTGCCCGTTTGGGTTCGTGAACCACGGTAATGTGATCTGCTGCCAGGTAGTCGGCTTTGGTTTGCGGTGCATTGCGCTGGGTTGGATCAAAAAAAACCCGATGTTCGTCCTCAAACAAGCGCTTTTGCATGACATCACTGCCGTCGGGTGGACGCGGGCTGATGACCAACTGGCAGTGTTCCTGGCGCAACATCTCCAGGCTGGGAACGTTGGACGGGATCACGCGCAACGCCACACCTGGTGCCGATTCTTTCAGGCGGCTCATGAGAGGGGGCAGCAGTGCATCGCGCTGAAAATCGTTGGCGGCAATGGTGAATGTGGTTTTCCAGAGTGCTGGGTCAAACTCGCCTGAGGCTACAAATTGGGACATGGAAGCCAACAATGCGCGCGCCTGCTCAACTAGTTGCTCGGCCCGCGCGGTGGCCACAATGCCGCGTCCGGACTTGACAAACAGGGGGTCGCTGGTAATTTCGCGCAGCTTGTCCAGTTGGTGGCTTATGGCCGATTGGCTGACTCCCATGTGCAACGCTGCACCGGTCACAGAACCCGCTTCAACGACCGCCAGCAGCAATTGAAGCAAGTGGCCGTCAAGATCCAAATAATCGAATTTGCTCATAGGTCGCATCATCATTCATGTGTTTATCTTTTGCAATAGGTAGTGGATACTTGCCATCGTTTCGTTTACAAACTCAGGAGACAAAGAAGTGGCTTCATCCAATCCTCTGCCCAAAATTCCGGGCACCACACCATTCGATGGTGAGCAGGCAAAAAAAGGTTATGCCCTCAACAAAATGTGCTTTTCGTTCAACGCGATAGAAAACCGTGATGAATTTCTAAAAGACGAAGAGGCCTACATGCGCAAATACAGTTTGACTGAGCCCCAGGCTGCTGCAATTCGTGCCAAAAACGTGCTGCAACTCATTGCTGCTGGCGGGAATGCCTATTACTTGGCAAAGTTTGCAGGTATTTTTAAATTGGACATGCAAGACATCGGTGCTCAGCAAACCGGCATGACCAAAGACGAATTCAAGGCCATGCTGGTGGCTGCAGGCAAATAATTTTTAAAACCTTGCGGGACGGATCGCTGTGGCAAAACCACCAACCCTGTCTCCAACACTTTGAAAGAACAACATGGCAAAAATCATTGGTGGTCTGGGTACCTCACACATCCCCGCAATTGGCGGAGCTATTCACCGAGGCGCGCAACAAGAACCCTATTGGAAACCATTTTTTGACGGTTTTACGCCAGTGCATGAGTGGCTTGGCAAAGTCAAGCCCGACGTGGTGGTGATGTTTTATAACGACCACGGATTAAATTTCTTTCTGGACAAGATGCCAACCTTCGCAGTGGGAGCTGCACCGCAGTACAACAATGCCGATGAAGGATGGGGCATTCCGACCTTGCCACCGTTCAACGGTGAGCTGGATTTGTCTTGGCAGATCATCAATACTTTGGTGGAGAAAGAATTTGATGTCGTGACTTGCCAAGAGATGCTGGTTGATCATGCCTGTACCTTGCCGCTCAAACTGTTCTGGCCAGAAGGTGATTGCCCGGTCACGGTGGTGCCGGTGTGCATCAATACCGTCCAGTTTCCACTGCCCAAAGCGAGCAGGGTTTACGCTTTGGGGAAAGCAGTCGGTGAAGCCGTTGCAGCGTGGGACAGCGATAAAAAAGTTGCCTTTATTGCATCGGGCGGCTTGAGTCACCAACTCGATGGCGAACGCGCCGGTTTTATCAACAAGGACTTTGACCTCAAGTTCATGGAAAGCCTCGAGTCGAATCCGCAATGGGCAACGCAATTCAGCATTCATGAGTTGGTGGAAAAAACCGGCACCCAAGGGGTTGAACTGTTGATGTGGCTGGCCATGCGCGCGGCGCTCACTGCGGGTGCTGGTGCCGGTGTGCGCAAGGTACACAGCAATTACCACATTCCGATTTCAAACACTGCCACTGGCTTGCTGGTGCTCGAAAAAACCGACTAAAGCGACGGTGCTGAATACCCGGACGCATTCTGTCCGGGTAATGCGCGGTAATTGCAGAGGCGCACTTGCACGTACTCGGGTTTGGGTCTGCATCAAAATGCCAGTCGAAAAAATGGATCGCTGATGGGTGTAATATTCACGCCCCTCAACCTGGAATTCTTGATTTGCACCCATGACTAGTTTTTTCCATACATCCTCCTGGGTTCATTTAGACTGGGTGTTGGTCGTGGTGCTGGCTTGGCTGCTGATTGGTGTGATGGGAGTGCTGGCGCTGCGCCGTTTCCGCTTTGTGGCCACAGTGCTGTTTCCGCTGGGTGCTTGTTTTTCAGTGTTATTGCTTGGTGTCGGTCTGAGTGCTGCATTTGCTGACCCTGATGTCGCTATATTGCCGCTGGGCTTGCCTCAGTTGCCTTTTCATTTGCGGCTTGATAGTCTGTCATCTTTCTTTTTGATGCTGATTGGTGGCGTATCCGCCGGTGTGTCGACCTTTGCTGCAGGCTACTTTCGCCAGGGTGAAGGCACGCCACCGGGCTTGATCTGTCTGGAATACCATGTTTTTTTGGCCAGCATCGCGATGGTCGTTTTGGCCGACGATGCGTATGTGTTCATGGTTGTGTGGGAAACCATGGCGTTTTCCTCTTTTTTTCTGGTCATGGCCAACCACCGCATTCCAGAAATTCGTCATGCTGGCTACTTATACATGCTGGTGGCACACATCGGCGCTTTGGGCATCTTGTTGTGTTTTGGCGTGCTGCAGGCCAACACCGGTGACTACACGTTTGCAAATATGCGGTCGCAGCATTTGTCTCCATTTTGGGGCTCGGTCGCGTTTGTGTTGGCGGTCTTCGGATTTGGAGCAAAGGCCGGTATCTTGCCCTTGCATGCCTGGTTGCCTGAGGCACATCCTGCTGCACCGTCACCGTTTTCAGCCTTGATGAGTGGTGTCATGCTAAAGATCGCACTCTACGGCATTTTGCGGGTGTCATTTGATTTGCTACAAACCCGTATCTGGTGGTGGGGTGTGCTGCTGCTGGGCTTAGGCTTGGTGACGGCCTTGTTCGGGGTTGTGTTCTCGACGGTGCAGGTTGAGATGAAGCGCCTGCTGGCGTACTCGTCGATAGAAAATATTGGGCTGATCTGTGCGGGGATGGGCTTGTCTTTGCTGTTTTCGAGCTACGGCATGAAAGCACTGGCCGCACTGGCTATGACTGCTGCGATGTACCACATGATCAGCCACGCGTTTTTCAAGAGTTTGCTGTTTTGCAGCACAGGTGCTGTGATGCACGCCACCGGCGAGCGCAGTCTGGGCAAGTTGGGGGGTCTGATTCGGTACATGCCATGGGTGGCTTGGTCGACCCTCATTGGCGTGTTGTCTTGCGCAGGTTTACCGCCGTTTGGCGGCTTTGTTGCCGAATGGTTGTTGTTGCAAAGCTTTTTGTTCACCACTGGCTTGCCGAGTTCGTTTCTGGACATGCTGGTGCCGGTGATGGCCGCGCTGATTGCCCTGATTGCGGCACTTTCAGGCTTTACCATGGTTAAGTATTTTGGGGTCATTTTTCTGGGGCAGCCGAGGGAAGAAAAGTTGTCCAATGCGCATGATGCGGGTCTCTGGGAGCGTTTGGGCATGGTCTGGTTGGTGACAGGGTGCGTGGTGCTGGGACTGTTCCCAAATCAAGTGATAGCACTTATCGACCCGGTAACTCAATTGCTGCTGCAGGCAGGCTTGGCGCAGACGGTGGCAGATAACGGTTGGCTTCTGGTGCCAATAAGTGTTGAGCGTGCCAGTTATTCCCCGGCCATCTTTTTGCTGGGTGTCTTGTTGAGTTTTGCTTTGGCTTTTCTGCTGGTGCGTCGGCTCTACCATGGCCGCCTTCGGCGAGTGCCGCCGTGGGACTGTGGCTATCCGTGGCAAACCGCACGCATGCAAGACACGGCAGAAGGTTTTGGGCAACCCATTCGGCAAATTTTCGAACCTTTTTTCCGTATTCATCGCCAGGTGCCAACCGCGTTTGACGAAAAACCAAGCTACCGAGTGACTGTCGAAGATCCGCTGTGGTACTGGTTATATCTGCCTGTGGCAACATTGGTAGAGCGGATTTCCAGGATCATTGGACTGCTGCAGCAAGGGCGTATTGCAGTGTATTTGACCTACAGTTTTGTCACGCTAATTGTGGTAT
>CAIYNH010000136.1 GCA_903927495.1 uncultured beta proteobacterium | reverse complement strand
CTGCAGCGTCAGGGCATGGTCGCGGTTAAATAGATTGGCGTTTTGGTACGACAAACCAATTTTGTCGTAGCCCGTGGCCTCGCTGCCGCTGTTGTCATAGGTGACCACAAACTTGGAGATGCGGTCTTCGGTGACGTTGATGGTGGTGCTGATGTCACCTGGTTTTAGCCCAGGTTGAACGTTGACTGCCACTTGTTTTGCCGAGTTTTCATTGGCCAGGGCGATGCCTGCTTCGAGTTGTTTGGCGTTCAGACTCTTGCCGGTTTGCAGTGCTGGCAGACTGGCGCGAATGTTGTCGGCCTCAAAAGCGATGTTGCCCACAACCTCGATGGCGGTAACTTTGTCTTCTACGACCTGCAGCAGCACTTTGCCCGAGGTGACGGTTTGCACCGGTGACACCACCTGCACCACCGCGTAGCCCGCGGCCTGATACAGCCCTCGCAAGGCTTCAGCGGCCTGAGTGATGTCACCCATTTCACGCTCCAAACCGGTGAAAGGTGCCAGCGTGCTTTGAATTTTGTCTGCCGGCAACAGGGTGTTGCCTTCCACTGAATACGCCGCAATGTCAAATTTGACTGTGTCCGCCAGGACGGGTTGGATGGCCGCAAATGGGGCAAGCAGAGCTGCCATAAAAGTCAGTTTTTTCATTCGCTAATCCCCTAGTTAAGACTGCTGAAATTGTAGGGATTTAAATAAAATATTCCTGCAGTATGCTCTGAAATGCACTAGGGAATTCCCTAGGTTGAATGCAGAGGCCAATTTGGTAAAAAAATGATTGAGTCGGCTGCATTGTTTTTCAGCATGATGACGTGTTTTTTATCAAGAAAAACGGACTCGAAGGGCCGTAGCTTCAGCTTTAACTTCAAACGGGCGATCAGCTCACCTGAGCGTTGCCTAACCGGGAGTGACATCAACAAGTGCCTTCATCAAGGCCAGATCCTGCCTTTAATTCTTTCACCAAAGGCGGGAAGCGAAAAAACCACGACCTGCTTTGCGCTACCTTGCATGACCTCGCCGCCTGACCAATTCGACACGCCCTGGAAAGAAGCTGTTGAGCTTTACTTTCCGGAATTCATGGCTTCTTACTTTCCCTAGGCGAATGCTCAAATCGACTGGAGTCGGGGCTACACTTTTTTGGAGCAAGAGCTGGCGGCCATCACCAAAGACGGGGAACTTGGCAAGCGCCATGTTGACAAATTGGTGCAGGTTTATCGCACAAGCGGTGAAGAAGAACTGATCTATATTCACCTTGAAGTGCAAGGTACGGCGCAGGCCGAAATTGCCGAGCGCATGTTTGTCTATAACTACCATATCTACGACCACTATCGTCGCCCGGTGGCCAGCATGGCGGTTCTGGCTGATGACAGTCTCAACCGGAAACCGCAAGAATTTGGCTTTGAAGTGCTGGGTTGCAAACACACGCTGTATTTCCCCGTGGTCAAACTGCAAGACTATGCCGGCCGCGAGCAAACTCTGGCTGACGATTCCAATCCATTTGTCCTGGTTACGCTGGCTCACCTGCATTCGCAGGCTACTCGCAAAGACCCGCAGGCGCGCTTTGAGGCCAAGTGGAAACTGGTGCAATTGCTTTACCGCCGAGGCTGGGAGCGCCAGCGCATACTTGACCTGCTCTTTGTGTTGGACTGGATGATGGCCTTGCCAGAGCAGCTATCCAAAGCCATATGGCAATATATTCACGAACTCAAACAGGAGAAAACCGTGGCCTACGTCTCAAGCTT
>CAIYNH010000135.1 GCA_903927495.1 uncultured beta proteobacterium | reverse complement strand
TGGTAAAACTGAACTTGATCCTTCTTCCGAACATCGTGCCCAGGTGGCGGTAATGCTGGCCAAAATGCACTTGGCGGGCAGTGATTTTGAATTAAGGCAACCCAATTTACGAGGGGTAGCGTGGTGGAACGAGACCGTACCAGTCGTACTGCCCTATCTTAGCGCTAATCAAAAGTCGCTGATCCAACAAGAACTTAGTTATCAGAACCAAGTTGCGGCTTTAGATAGCTATGCTAATCTGCCTCGCGGCCAGGTGCATGCAGATCTCTTTCGCGACAACGTGATGTTTGACACGGTAGCAGGTAAGCCCATTTTGAGTGGTTTTTTTGATTTTTATTTTGCCGGTTTCGATGCATTGATATTCGATTTGGCTGTATGCCTTAATGATTGGTGCATTGACCTTCAAACAGGCATGATCAATGCACAATATGCTCATATGTTTATAGCATCTTACAACACTGTGCGCCGTCTTGAAGTGGTCGAGCTCGGAATGTTAGCGGCCATGCTGCGCGCCAGTGCACTGCGTTTTTGGCTGTCTCGACTATGGGACTTTTATTTGCCCCGACAAGCTAGCATACTCAAGGCGCATGACCCTGCCAGTTTTGAACTCATTCTGCGCCAAAGCACCGCCAGCAATATCAACTTTGACCGACTGGAAACTGCCACATGAAACTTAATCTGGTCAGCTCCCGCACCGGGGCCACCTGGGTCAAACTAGGCATTAAGACATTTTTCAGGCAACCGCTGGCGTTAGCTGGGTTGTTTTTTATGTTCATGGCCATCATGACACTGACCACCATGCTACCCCTGATAGGCTTGCCAATGGCTATGACACTGCTGCCGGCTGCGACGCTGGGTTTGATGGCTGCTACGCGTGAGGCCACTTTGGGTAAATTTCCGATGCCATTGATCCTGTTGTCTGCGTTTCGGTCAGGCAAGCATCTAGCACACGCGATGTTGACGCTAGGCGTTTTGTATGCTGTCGGCTTTTTGATCGCCATGGGTGGCTCGTATCTAGTGGATGGTGGTGGCTTTGCTCGCCTTTATATGGGTGGCAGTATGCCTTCGCAAGATTTGCTCCAGTCTGCCGATTTTCAAATTGCCATGTGGATTTTTATTGGCATGCACTTGCCGCTCTCGCTGATGTTCTGGCACGCACCGGCACTGGTTTTTTGGCATGGTTTATCTCCCGTTAAAAGTCTGTTTTTCAGCATCGTTGCCTGTTTTCGGAATTTTTGGGCCTTTACTGTATTTGGGGTCATGTGGATGGGCGTAATGGTGCTGACGGTGCTGGCTATTACTACATTGGCATCGCTGGTTGGAAGTCCGGATCTGGCTGGCACACTGATGTTTCCGGCTTTGTTGCTGATTGCAACCATGTTTTTTACGTCGCTCTACTTTACTTTTTCAGACTGCTTTACCGAATCCCCTGAACTGCCGTGAATCACAATCCACTTAATCCAACAACCCAGTTGTCGATGCTATCGTCTCATCAGCACGGCAACCATGCCCTAAATGATGTCGCTTACCCTAAGACCATCAAGAGTTTTGTGCGTCGCGCCGGACGCACCACGAGCGGACAAAACAAGGCTTTTGAAATACTAGGCCCCAAGTATCTACTCCCTTATCAACCTTTTGCTATTGATTTTATAGCTGCATACGCTGATGCAGAGAGTTTTGCAGACCAAAAATTCGATAAACCCAGGGACACCATCCTTGAGATCGGTTTTGGCATGGGAGAGGCAACTGCACACATTGCTGCACTGCTGCCCGAGATCAATTTTTTGTGTTGCGAGGTGCATGAACCAGGCGTTGGTGCGCTTCTCAAACGATTGGGTGAACAGAATTTGCAAAATATTCGCATCTGCGCCCACGATGCGGTGGAGGTCATTGACCATATGTTGCCACTGCAAAGCCTGAGTGGTGTGCACATTTTTTTTCCAGATCCGTGGCATAAAAAGAAACATAACAAGCGCCGTCTGATACAAGCTCCGCTAGTGGCCAAACTTGCTGCGCGTCTGAAAGTGGGCGCTTACCTGCATTGCGCTACCGATTGGCAGTCTTATGCCGAGCAGATTCTAGAGGTGCTCAGCGCCGAATCGTTGCTAAATAATAGGGCTCTGAGCGCATACCCTGAACTGCTCGGTTTTGCTCCTAAACCGCAATATCGTCCATTGACCAAATTCGAAAACCGGGGTATCAAACTCGGTCACGGCGTTTGGGACGTGGTGTTTGAACGCGTTTAAGCCGCCCACGCGCCAAGGAGTTGGCCCGAGCTGTGTGGCCTTGCCACCGGGTGGGTGGCCGTCACTGCTGGATTTTCTAATTGAGCGCTTCCCCGCCGTTACTCAACAGACCTGGCGGCAGCGCATGGCTCAGGGCGATGTAATTGACGAGCAGGGCATCGCGCTGTTGGTCAATCAAACGTATCGGCCCCGTCGGTGCCTGTACTACTACCGCGAAGTACCACAAGAGGTGCGTATTCCTTTTGAGGAGGAAGTGCTGTTTGAAGATGAACACCTGATCGTAGTGGATAAGCCGCATTTCTTGCCGGTGGTACCTTCAGGCGGCTACCTAGCCGAGACCGTGCTGGTGCGTTTGAAGCACAAATTGGGGTTGGATCAACTTGTGCCGATTCACCGCATTGACCGAGACACCGCCGGTCTGGTGATGTTTTCCAAGCAGCCAGCCAATCGAGCCGCCTACTGTCAGTTGTTCAGCCAGCATGCCGTGCACAAAACCTATGAGGCCATTGCACCCTGGAACGTCAACATGAACTTTCCACTGACGCGCAGCAGCCGCATCAAAGCGGCGGGACACTTCATGTTGCAGCATGAAGTGTCTGGCCCGGTGAACGCGATCACTCACATTGATGTGCTTGAAGTGCGAGGCCAACTGGCTCGCTACCAATTGAAGCCTGTGACCGGCCAGCGTCATCAACTGCGCGTTCACATGCTGGCTTTGGGTTTGCCAATCTTGAACGACGGTCTGTACCCGACGCTCACCCCTGAAGGTCAAATCGACTACGCGCACCCATTGCAACTGTTGGCTAGGCAGCTTGAATTTACCGATCCAGTATGCGGAGTTGTCAGACAGTTTGTGAGCAGACGTACCTTACCAGGCTTGATGGGTTGACCGATCAATAAACTTGAAACCAAAAGTCCAGGCCGACGGTGAATTGAAACGAAGCCCTCTATTTGGCGATGATGTCGTCTGAAGTCATGTGCGGTATGTTGGTGGTTCGTTGCTGCTGATGTGCCGCAATCAATCGGTTGCTGTCCTGATCTACGCTGCGCCATAATCGCAACGCCCATTTAGTTCACCAGCGGAGTTTTAATTTGTTTTCCATCCTACAAGCTGCAGGCTGGCCGATTTGGCCCTTGGTTGCCTGCTCGGTGCTGGCCATGGCATTGGTCATTGAGCGTTTTATTAGCCTCAAAGCTATCAAAGTTGTGCCTCCAAAATTACTCAACGAAGTCTTGAGCGTTGCGCGTACGTCGGTTCCTGGACCTGACGTGGTGAATCAGCTGGAAAAAAATTCCGCACTGGGTGAGGTGCTTGCCAGCGGCCTGCGTGCCCTGAGCAACAATCCGCGTTGCAGCGAGGACGAATTACGTTCCAGCATGGAGAGCGCGGGGCGTTTGGTGGCGCACCGGTTGGAGCGTTACCTGAGCGCGCTCGCTACCATTGCATCAGCTGCGCCGCTGATGGGGCTGTTTGGCACGGTGGTTGGCATGATCGAGATCTTTGGTTCACAACCCCCAACTGGAGCCACCGGCGGTAACCCGGCACAACTCGCACATGGCATCTCTGTGGCTCTGTACAACACTGCGTTCGGTCTGATCGTAGCGATACCGTCGTTGATTTTTTGGCGCTATTTCAGGGCCCGGGTGGACGAATACTTGCTCACGTTGGAGTTGGCCTCCGAGCGGCTGGCACGCCACCTCAACACCTTGCGCAAGTAGGCGGGCTTGGCCATGAACTTTCGTCCGCGCACCAAGGAAGAGCCAGAAATCAACTTGATTCCATTTATCGATGTGCTGCTGGTTATTCTGATTTTTTTGATGCTTTCCACCACTTACAGCAAATTTACTGAAATGCAGCTCAAATTGCCGGTGGCAGATCTGGAGGCGCTGCGCGATTACCCCAAAGAAGTACTGGTTTCCGTTAGCAGCGAGGGTGATTACAGCGTGAATAAGCAGCCGATCGCCGGGCGCGGTATGAATGAACTTGCCAGCGCTTTGAAAGCCGCTGCCAAGGCTGGCAAGGAATCGGTGGTCATTATTCACGCTGATGCCAGTGCCAAACACCAAGCGGTGATCACTGTGATGGAAGCCTCTCGCCGCGCGGGACTCTCCCAGATTACATTTGCAACGCAGTCGTCAACAGCTTCCCGGTGAACCTTGCTTGAGATGCAGCAAGTGTCAGCCATTCACCGTATTCTGACTGCAACCTGGAACAAGCGAAGCCTGTTGGCGCGGCTGTTGTGGCCGGTGTCATGCATGTATGGGCTGCTGGTTGGCCTGCGCAAAACGTTATACCGCCTTGGCTGGCTGGCATCTCAGCGAATATCTGTGCCTGTGATTGTTGTCGGTAACGTGGTCACCGGCGGTGCCGGAAAAACCCCGGTAGTGATGGCGCTGGTGCAGCATTTACAGACTCAGGGTGTTCAAATTGGTGTGATTTCGCGCGGCTACGGACGGCATAGTCAGGAATGTCTGGAGGTTTTGGCAGGCAGTGCAGTGGAAGCAGTCGGTGATGAACCCGCACTGATTCAGCGTCGCACGGCGGTTCCCGTGTTCGTTGCCGCCAATCGAGTACAAGCAGCCCAAGCCCTGTTGGCCAAATATCCTTCCACTCAAGTTATTGTTTGTGACGATGGCTTGCAGCATTTGAGTTTGCAGCGTGATCTGGAAATTGGGGTGTTTAACGACAGTGGGGTGGGTAATGGGTTTTTGTTGCCTGCCGGTCCGTTACGCGAACCTTGGCCCAGAAAGCTTGACATGGTGCTGCATACGGGTGGGCAAGCCGCATTTGCCGGTTTCACTGCACAACGTGCCTTGGCAAGTCACGCTATTCATTCGGATGGCAGCAGGGTAGCTCTGGCAAACTATGTTTCCAGCAATTTATTGCCCCAAAGCCGGGAACCTGAAATGCCATGGGTGCCAAACGATTCAATGCAACTCAAACCCTTGCTCGCGGTAGCCGCAATAGCACAACCTGAAGCATTTTTTTCAATGCTACGCGATCAGGGTTTGATACTGAATGCCACAGAGGCTCTTCCAGATCACTATGATTTTGATAGCTGGTCCAGCAATAAAGACGGACTTTTCACAATAATTTGTACTGAAAAAGATGCAATCAAACTGTGGCGCACACAGCCAGACGCGCTGGCCGTGCCGCTGGAGTTTTCACCTGAGCCGGCTTTTTGGACTGAGTTTGACCAGCGGCTTTACCTCCTTTTACAACGCTATCATCACGCCCATGGACACACGACTACTTGAACTTCTGGTTTGCCCCGTTACCAAAGGGCCTCTTGAATACAGACATGAGGCACAGGAACTGGTGTCGCGAAGTGCGCGTCTGGCTTACCCTGTGCGCGACGGCATTCCGATCCTGCTTGAAAACGAGGCCCGCACTCTCACAGACGAGGAACTCGGCCT
>CAIYNH010000134.1 GCA_903927495.1 uncultured beta proteobacterium | reverse complement strand
TCACCACCAGGATGGGAAAGGGCGGAAGCGGCCTGGGCCTGAGCATCGTTCACACCATTGTTGCCAATCTTTTGGGTGGGCGCATTGAGGTTGATTCGTGCGAGGGCCAGGGTACGCGGTTTTGCATCTATCTTCCGCAAAAAGCACCGCTTCCCTCTTCGCCGCCAACACGTCCATAAGTCTTACCTCTCGCCAACCTTGAGTGCGCAACCAACTTAACTATTTAATTTTTGTGTTTTCACGCATGAGAAATGTATCGCACTAGATTCCTTGACTGAGTGAAACTTGTTGTGACTGAGTCAAGTTTTTTCTTGGGCAAATAAAAGACCCCCCACCCCATGGTGCAATCACAGGCAAGGGGGTGCTATCGTGCTATCCAATCACTGACTCCGTCGAAAGGCGGCAGATGGCTTGAAGGCCGGCGTCCCATTGAAGGGAGTCGCAAGACACTCCTCTATCGAGGAGTGGTAATAGGTCGTAATGAGTCGATGAAATCAGTCAAATGGAATGCACGTTATGTCCCGCCAATGTATCACTCGTCGGTCTGAGTCGCAGCCTCGTTAGAGTATTGAATGGATGTCTCGCATCATCCGGTAGTCCCCTTATGCACCGTCAACTGGCCGCGGGTTTCTGCTGGGGAAGAAGTCACATCAAAAGACAAATTTTGGCCGGTGAAAAGTCGTCTTCGCTGGTGAAGGGTGGAAATCAGACGTCTGGCACGCAAGCAGCACTGCGACGCAGAACTCATTTTTTTCTTTTGGGAAAGAGTGAAATTCGCGTCTCCGAAAAAGCCCCCAACCAGTTGCTTTTGAGGAAAGCAATTGTGTTCCGTTTTGGACCGAAATTCACCCGTTCCATCGGGGAAGGCATTCCGGGAAAGGTAACAAATTTACGTTCGCTGACATCTTGGCTCGGGTTCTCAGGCGCTGGCCAAATTGGTCTAAAGCCGCCCGCAAGCCACCATGGGCACATCCATGGCAAAACAGGTTCCACGGCTGGACAAGGGTACGATGGTTAACGCACCGCCCAACACCGATGTGACGATGCGATGGCAGATCGCCAGCCCAAGGCCTGAGCCTCCTTGGCCCAGCTTGGTGGTAAAAAATGGATCAAAGGCGCGCGCCTGTAAGTGGGGGCTCATGCCAATGCCGTCGTCGGTGACCATCACGACAATGCGCTGGACTGGGGTCTGTTGCGCCTCCAGTCGAATCGTTCCCGAGTCCCCTTCGGAAAAGGCATGCGTCAGCGCATTCTGTACAAGATTGGCAATGACCTGCGCCATCGGCCCAGGATAGCTATCAAGGGTCATACCCTGTGCAATTGCATTGGTAATGCGAATGGCGGGGCGGCTTAGCGGCGGCCCCATGGCAGTCAAAATATCCTCCACCACCCGGTGCAGGTCAAAACTGCGCCGACTCTGCGAGGTCTGGTCCACCGCCACTTGCTTGAAGCTGGCCACCAGGGCCGCAGCAGTTTGGGTAGACCGCACCACCAAATGAGCCATGTCCAGACCCGAGACTACAAATTCATCGAGTGCCTTGCGGGTCAACTTGCCCTCACCGATTTGAGCAGTGATGCGTTCAAAGCGCTCTTCCATCGTGGTGGTCACGGTCAGAGCGATACCAATAGGCGTGTTGAGTTCGTGCGAAATGCCGGCCACCATGGAGCCTAAGGAGGCCAGCTTTTCGGCTTGCACCAGCTGGTTCATGGCCCGTTCCAACTTGCCCACCGTCTCCTGCAAGGCGTGGTTGGACTGTTCGTACTGCAGCGTACGTTCGGTCACAGTTCGCTCCAACACCATGCGCGCCCGGCGTCGGTGAAAGGCAGCGGCCAGTGCTTCGGCCACGATGGACAGCATGCTGGGGTCTGAGTCGGCAAACTCAATCGCGGGATCATAGCTTTGGACCACCACAGCACCTATGGATTCGCCAGCGACCACCATGGGAACACCCAGCCAATCGACTGAGTTGGGGCCATATCCACGGTCCTCTAAGGTGTCCACATGGCCGACGCGCTCCAGCAACTCGCGCGAGGATCCCCTGAGAACCCTTGCTCCAGCGACAACGGCTGCGCAAAGCGATCCGCGCAAGCGCCCCT
>CAIYNH010000133.1 GCA_903927495.1 uncultured beta proteobacterium | reverse complement strand
GAGCAGCGTCTGGGCTACACCCATAAGGGTATTGAGCAGCGCATGACCCAGTTGCCGGCGTTGCAAGCGGTTCGGTTGGCGGCGCGAGTCTCGGGCGACTCAACCGTGGCCTATGCCTGGGCGTATTGCATGGCCCTCGAGTCGGCAGCCCAAACGACCGTGCCTCCACGCGCAGCCTGGCTGCGCGCGGTGATGCTTGAGCGCGAGCGTGTGGCCAACCACTTGGGAGACTTGGGGGCGCTTGGCAACGATGCCGCATTTGCCTTTGCGTTGGCGCAGTTTTCACGGTTGCGTGAAGACTGGCTGCGTGGTTCCCAACAGGTTTTTGGACATCGCCTGATGATGGACTGTGTGCAGCCAGGGGGTGTTGCATGCGATATTGATGCGGATCAAAAAGACCAGTTGGTGCAGTTGTGCGATGCAGTTGAGAGTGAGGTGCGCAGTTTGTATGGCATCTTTGAAGCGCACGCCGGTTTGCAAGACCGATTCATGACCACAGGTCGGATCACACCCGCGCTGGCTGCTCGATTGGGGCTCACCGGCATGGCTGGGCGTGCCAGCGCCCAAGTATGGGACGTGCGCTGTGACCATCCTTGTGTGCCGTATGACAGTCTTGAAGTCAAGGTGTCGGCCCACAATAACGGCGACGTTGCGGCCCGGGTGGCCGTGCGGTTTGAAGAAGTGTTCGAGTCCATGCGGCTGCTCCGGCGCATGTTGGCAGAGTTGCCTGGCGGTGACGTTGTGTGTGCTTTGACTCTGGCGCAGCGGCCGTCACGGGGTGCTGGCTGGGTTGAAGGCTGGCGCGGTGAACTGTTTGTGGCCCTCGAGTTGGCGGGTGCCGACCAGGACCACCGCATTTTGCGCTGCCACTTGCATGACCCGTCGTGGCAAAACTGGCCAGTGCTGGAGCACGCCATCATGGGCAATATCGTGCCGGACTTTCCGCTCATCAACAAGTCGTTCAACCTCAGCTATTCAGGGCAGGATCTATGATCCTAGATTCCCCAGTTGACGGCTTGTTTTCAACTGTAAGTGCTCATGAGAATTGACTTTTTCGGCTTTTTAAAAGTTCAACCATTAGGTCATAGCGCTACGCGCCCGAGTGGGCCACTGGCAACGCGTCTGTGGTCGTTGCTTCGCCTTGCGGGCAGGAGCCCGCTGCGTCGTCGCGCCTTCCCAGACGCGCTACCAGCGGCCCACTCGGGCGTGTTCAACTGAGGAATCTAGGATGATCTGGAAAGTTCTCGTACAGATTGGCAAGAATGGTATGCGCAGCGAACCGCCGCCCGACATCGGTGAGCTTGCCCACCTTGAGGCTTCGCACATCCAGAAAGAGTTGCTCGACATTCTCGGGCAAGCACTGACTATTCGCCAGGTCGATGCTGGCTCGTGCAACGGCTGTGAACTTGAAATCAACGCGCTGGGCAACCCTTACTACAACATTGAAGGGCTCGGCATCCGTTTTGTTGCCAGTCCGCGCCATGCTGACCTGCTGCTGGTCACGGGTCCGGTTTCACGCAATATGGAAACCGCCTTGCGGCGCACCTATGACGCAACACCTGCACCCAAGCTGGTGCTGGCAGTCGGCGATTGTGGTTGCGACGGAGGCATTTTTGGCGAGAGTTACGCCAGTTGTGGCCGAGTCGCCAACGTCATCCCGGTCGATGAGGTAGTGCCGGGCTGTCCACCGCCACCGCTGGAGATTTTGCGCGGCATCCTGAAGGTAGTGCGCCGACGCATCAAAACTGAAAATTGAGTTGAACTGATCCAGGCGCTGCCAGTCACAGCACCTGGCATCAATGCACCCGCATGCCTGGCAGGGCACCAGCCACAGGCTCCAGCACATAGATGCCGGAATCGGTTTTGCCGTCAGCATGGCTAGCGGCCAGCACCATGCCCTCAGAAATCCCAAACTTCATCTTGCGCGGTTCCAGATTGGCGACCATTACGGTCAATTTACCCACCAGCTGAGCCGGCTGGTAGCTGCTGGCAATACCGGAGAAGACGTTGCGTAGCCGTCCTTCGCCCGCGTCCAGGGTCAGGCGCAAGAGCTTGGTCGAGCCCTCTACCGCTTCACAATTGATAATTTTGGCAATCCGCAGATCGACCTTCGCGAAGTCGTCGATGCCGATGGTGGGGGCCATATCCTCTCCGCCTGGTGCTTCTGTTTTAATAGCGTCTTGTGCTTGTTTCACGGGCTCTGGAGGCTCAAACAATGCATCAAGTTGGTGGGCATCCACGCGCTGCATCAGGTGCTGGTAAGTGCCAATGACGTGGCCCGCTGCCAAGGGTTCTTGCAGGTTGGCAAAGCTCATGGGCCCAATCTTCAAAAAGTGTTCGACCTGCTCGGCCAACGTAGGTAATACCGGTTTAAGGTAACAGGTCAGGATGCGAAATGCCTTGATGCAGACCGTGCATACATCTTGCAAACGTGTTTCCTGCTCAGGCTTTTTAGCCAGATCCCACGGTTTGTTGGCATCCACGTAAGCGTTCACCCGGTCTGCCAGCAACATGGTTTCTTTCATCGCCTTGGCATACTCGCGAGTCTCATATAGTTGTTCAATGTTGACGCGCTCATTGCGCAGTTGCAGCAAGAGCGCGGCACCATCTTCCGACACATGACCCAATTTGCCGTCAAAGCGCTTGGCAATAAAACCAGCGGCGCGCGAAGCGATGTTGACGTATTTACCAATCAAATCACTGTTCACGCGGGCCATGAAGTCGTCCGCATTGAAATCAATGTCTTCGTTGCGGGCCGAGAGTTTTGCGGCCAGGTAGTAGCGAAGCCATTCGGGGTTCATGCCCAGGCGCAAATACTTGAGTGGATCGAGTCCCGTGCCACGGCTTTTGCTCATTTTTTCGCCATTGTTGACGGTCAAAAAACCATGCACAAACACGTTGTTGGGCGTTTTGCGGCCGCTGAAGTGCAGCGTGGCGGGCCAAAACAGCGTGTGAAAAGTGACGATGTCTTTGCCAATGAAGTGGTACTGCTCCAGCGCCGGGTTGGCCATGTAGGCGTCGTAGTCCTGCCCGCGTTTTTCGAGCAGGTTTTTCAGCGAGGCCAGATAACCAATAGGAGCGTCCAGCCAGACGTAAAAATATTTTCCGGGGGCATCAGGAATTTCTATGCCGAAATAGGGTGCATCACGACTGATATCCCAGTCGCCCAGACCTTCGCTGGTGCTGCCGTCTGGGTTGGTCCGCAGCGTAAACCATTCCTTGATCTTGTTGGCGACCTCGGGTTGCAGCTTGCCGTCCTGCGTCCAGGCTTCCAAAAATGCCACACAGCGCGGGTCTGAGAGCTTGAAGAAAAAGTGCTCCGAGCTTTTCAGTTCGGGTTTGGCCCCCGACAAGGCCGAGTAAGCATTGATCAGATCGGTGGGTGCATACACCGCGCCGCAGTTTTCGCAGTTGTCGCCATATTGGTCTTTGGCATTGCATTTGGGGCATTCGCCTTTGATGAACCGATCGGGCAGAAACATGTTTTTTTTGGGGTCGAAAAACTGTTCGATGGTGCGCACATCAATTAGCGAACCGTCCGGGTTGTCACGCAGATCACGGTAAATCTGGCGCGCCAATTCATGGTTTTCAGGGCCGTCGGTGCTGTGCCAGTTGTCAAAACTGATGTGAAAACCGTCCAGATAAGGTTTGCGGCCAGCCGCGATGTTTGCGACAAACTGTTGCGGCGTGATCCCGGCTTTTTCAGCGGCAATCATGATCGGCGCGCCATGGGTGTCATCGGCGCAGACAAAATCAACGGCATGGTCCATCATGCGTTGATATCGCACCCAGATGTCCGCCTGGATGTATTCCATGATATGGCCAACATGGAAATTCCCATTGGCGTAGGGCAGGGCGGTGGTGACAAAGAGTTGACGGGGCATGGGGATGGTGCTTTCAGGACAAGGGGGCGATTTTAGTCACCCCACAGCGAACGGCTGAAGTTCAGCGCAAGCGCAGCGGGTCGCGGCGTCGATCCAGACCCGGGGTGACCGTGGCAACAACGATCTTTGTTTGAGGTTTGGGATCAGTCCAGCCGAAAAATTTGCAAATTTCATCGCGCTGACGCATCGCATCTGCTTGACCGAGAGCCATCAGCTCCCGTGTGTAGCCTTGTTCAAACAGCAAGTAGCTAGCCAGTGCTGCCCCTTTTTCGTCCTCGGCATGCGATGAAACCCCCACGCCACCAAGCACATTACGTACGGCTGGAGGAAGTTCGTCGATATGGCGGGCGGCTATGGTGTCGAGCCGTTGCGACGGCGAAATCAGGAGCAGGTCTATTGGACGCAAATTGCTGGCACTGCGCAATTCTTGCGGCACCAGACGCAGGGTCTGGTTGATGCGCCTGATGCGCTCCACATCCACCGATAGCGCGTCCAGAAAAATGTTGGACAGAGCGTGACCGGCGATTTGCGCCAGGGTTGGGTAGTGACCATTATTGTTGGGCAAGCTGTTGTTTTTGGGCTCATGAATGCGCCCCGCACCAACGACCAATACCCGCTCGGCGCCCAAATGAATGGCGGGTGCAATCGGTGCAGACTGGCGCATGGAACCGTCGCCAAAAAATGCAAGCTCGCCGTCGATGTGCAGGCCGGTGGCCGGGAACACAAATGGAATGGCGCTGGAAGCGAGCAAGTGGGCGTGGGTGATTTTGTCCCGCACTGATCGCCGCTGTGAGCGCACCCAAGGCATCAGGCGCTTGTCGCCTTCAAAAAAAGTGATGTGCTCGCCGGAGCTGTAGCTCGAGGCTGTGACCGCCAATGCCTGCAAGTGTCCTTGGCGAATCAACTCTGGGAGTCGCTCCAGCGGGACCAGTTGTTTCAGGAGTTCGCCGAGCGGGCGGTTGTCTAACAACGAGCGCGGCCTGATGCGCCGCCATTTGGCCAACAACCAACCCAGCGACAACAGCGTCAGCCAGGTCGCTCCGGAGCGCAGCATGCTGATGTGATCCGCGCGGTACACCTGATTTGCGTGGAAATTGCGCCAGACATTGGCCAACATGCGCACGGTAGCATCAAAATCATCGCAGCCGCAGGCCAAAGCCGCCGCATTGAGTGCACCAGCTGAGGTGCCGCCAATAATGGGAAAGGGATTGCCCTGATCCATCGCACCCACTTCTTTGCGAAGGTCGGCGATGGTCTCCAGCACGCCTATCTGATAGGCTGCCCGCGCTCCACCGCCGGTCAGTATCAGGGCTGTGGCTGGTAAGGCGCTATTGGTGACGCTGGGTGGGGTCGCAAGGGCATCGGGCATCAGGCCATTATCGACAAGGCCAGTCGTCACTACAGGCGCACACTACTCAGGAAAACCCTGATGGGTGCAAAATCATGCACCTACATGCTCTGGGTCCAATGGCTCTTGGCTAGACTATGCCCCTTCAGGAGAAAACCCAATGGCAGTGACAGAGCAAATGTTGATGGACGCACTCAAGGGTGTTGTCGATCCCAATACCGGACGCGATTTTGTGTCCTCCAAATCCATCAAAAACATGATGGTAAGCGACGGTGACGTGGCTTTCGAGGTCGAACTGGGCTATCCGGCCAAGAGCCAGATAGCGGGCTTTCGCAAAGAACTGATTGCGGCGGCCAAAAGCGTAGCTGGAGTCGCCAATGTATCGGTCAATGTGAGCATGAAAATCGTGCCACACGCGGTTCAGCGCGGTGTCGCTTTGCTGCCCAAGGTGAAAAACATCGTGGCCGTGGCCTCCGGCAAAGGCGGCGTGGGCAAGAGCACTACGGCGGTAAATCTGGCGCTGGCGCTGGCCGCTGAAGGTGCCAGCGTTGGTTTGCTGGATGCCGATATTTATGGACCCAGCATTCCGATGATGATGGGAATCGATGGTCGCCCCGATAGTGCCGATGGGCAAACCATGGAGCCGCTCGAGAACTACGGCGTGCAGGTGATGTCGATTGGTTTTTTGGTCGCTCAGGACGAGGCCATGATCTGGCGTGGCCCCATGGCCACGCAGGCGCTGGAGCAATTGTTGCGTCAGACCAACTGGAAAGACCTGGACTACTTGATTGTTGACATGCCCCCAGGCACCGGCGACATTCAGCTCACCCTGAGCCAGCGCGTGCCCATGACCGGGGCCGTAGTAGTCACCACACCGCAAGATATTGCTTTGCTGGATGCCAAAAAAGGCATCAAGATGTTTGAAAAAGTGGGCGTGCCGATTTTGGGTATTGTGGAGAACATGGCCGTTCACGTGTGCAGCAACTGCGGCCACGTAGAACATATTTTTGGCGCAGACGGCGGCAAAAAAATGGCAACTGAATATGGCATGGATTACCTGGGCGCCTTGCCGCTGAAGATGCAGATCAGATTGCAGGCTGACAGCGGCAAACCTACCGTGATTTCAGACCCGGATTCCGAGGTTGCGAACTTGTACAAGGCCGTGGCCCGCAAGGTGGCGTTGTCGATTGCCGCCAAGAACAAGGATTTTTCATCCAAGTTTCCGTCCATCAAGATTT
>CAIYNH010000132.1 GCA_903927495.1 uncultured beta proteobacterium | reverse complement strand
GCAACAAATCAAGCAGGCGGGCTTGCACCGACACATCCAGGCCAGTAGTGGGTTCGTCCATGAACACCAGCCGTGGGTGGGTCACCAGATTGCGGGCAATTTGCAGGCGCTGCTGCATACCACCTGAGTAGGTGGCGGGAAGATCGTCAATGCGCTGGGTGTCGAGCTCGACGCGCTGCATCCATGCAACAGCCTCACTGCGCAGCTTGCCATAGTGGCGTGCGCCCAAAGCCATCAGGCGCTCGCCCACATTGGCGCCACCTGAGACGTTCATACGCAAACCATCACGGGCATGCTGCTCGACAAAACCCCAGTCGGTGCGGGCTAGCCAGCGCAGTTGGGCCTCGGACAAATCAGCCAGCGGGGTCAGTCCACCAGTGGGTGTGTTTGATTCTGAGCGCATGTCGTAATGCATCGAACCTTCGTCACAGGCGTGTCGTGCCGCCAACAAACGTAGCAACGTGCTTTTGCCCGAGCCGGATTCGCCCACCACGGCCAGCACTTCGCCAGGGTAAAGGTCAAAACTCACACCACGGCAGGCCCAGCGCGCTTGCCCCTGGTGCATAAACGCCTTGCCGACCTGGCGTGCCGACAGCAACACGGGCGGCTTCATGCAGCCTCCTCTTCAGAGGACCGCGCCAGCACATCGTGCAAAGTCACCGCTTGCTGCGTGCCCACATGGCCTGCGGTGCGACGCTCCTCACAATAGTCGCTGTCTGAGCAGACAAACAAGCGGCTGCCGGCATCATCGACAATCATTTCATCCAGATAACTTTGGTCCGCACCACATAGCGCGCAAGCGTGTTCCCAGCGTTGCACCTCAAACGGATGGTCTTCAAAGTCCAAACTGCGCACCGCCGTATAAGGTGGAATGGCGTACAACCGCTTTTCACGACCCGCGCCAAAGAGCTGCAGCGCCGGGTTCATGTGCATCTTGGGGTTGTCAAATTTCGGAATCGGCGAAGGCGACATCAAATAGCGCTCATTCACCATGACAGGATAGTCATAAGCTCGCGCAATGGCGCCGAGTTGGGCAATGTCTTCGTACAGGCGCACATGCATCAACCCATATTCGCTCAAGGCATGCATTTTGATGGTCTCACGCCGGCTGGGTTCGAGCTTGGACAATGGCTCGGGCATGGGCACCTGATAGACCAGAATGTGCGCCTCGGTCAGTGGCACTTCGGGGATCCGGTGACGCGTCTGAATGAGCGTGGCTTCGCGCGTTTTATCGGTGGTGGCAACGCCTGTGGTGCGGGCAAAAAAGCGCCGGATGTTGACCGCGTTGGTGGTGTCGTCGGCACCCTGGTCAATCACCTTGAGCACATCCGTCAAGCCAATGATGCTGGCCGTGATCTGCACACCGCCCGTGCCCCAGCCATATGCAAAAGGCATCTCAAGCGAGCCAAACGGCACCTGGTAGCCCGGCACCGCGACGGCTTTGAGCAGGGCGCGGCGGATGCGTTTTTTGGTGCGCTCGTCCAAGAACGCAAAGTTGTAATGGGTGTCAGTCATGCCAGCTCCTTTTTCGACTCAGCGTGGTCCGCGCGCAGCTTGCGCACCAGTTCAAGCTCAGCCTGAAAGTCCACGTAATGTGGCAACTTCAGATGCTGCACAAAGCCAGATGCCTCCACGTTATCCGCATGCGAGAGCACGAATTCTTCGTCTTGCGCAGGTGCTACACGCGGTTCACCCAACTCATCGGCGCGCAAGGCGCGGTCGACCAGCGCCATGGCCATGGCCTTACGCTCGGCACCACCAAAGGCCAGACCGTAGCCCTGTGTGAACTGCGGCGGTACTTCGCGGCTGCCACTGAACTGGTTGATCATCTGGCACTCGGTAACTTCCAGGTCGCCAATGTCGATCGCAAAACCCAGCTCGTCAGGCACTAGCTCGACGCTGACAAAACCCCGGCGAATTTCGCCTGCAAATGGGTGCGAGTTGGCGTATCCACGCTGGGTGGAGTAGCCCATGGCCAGCAGCCAGCCTTCGTCGCCGCGCGCCAAAGCCTGAAGGCGCAAAGCCCGATCCGCCGGAAACATCAAGGGGTCCCGGGTGATATCCCCCGGTGGCGCAGAGTCAGCCGGTTGCGGAGTTTCGAGCAGACCTTCGCGCTTGAGCAGGTCATTAATGCGGAGCACAGTAGGCGCGGGCAAGTCAACTGCAGCGGCAGGCGCTGCAGTGGGCGCAACACCATCGGCTGTAGTCGGCACGGCAGAAGTGCACCCAGCGTCTGCACTGGCATCCTCGGCCAGGAGAGCGAAGTCCAGCAGACGCTGGGTGTAGTCGTAGGTTGGACCCAGCAACTGGCCACCCGGCACCTCTTTAAACGCCGCCGAGATGCGCCGTACCAGTGCGATACGGGCGGTGTCGAGCGGCGAGCTGTATCCCAGGCGCGGCAAGGTGGTGCGGTAGGCGCGCAACAAAAATATCGCTTCCATCAAGTCGCCACTGGCTTGCTTGATGGCCAGTGCCGCCAGCTCGGGGTCATACAGCGAGCCTTCGCTCATGACCCGATCCACCGCCAGTGAGAGTTGCTCGCGGATTTGCCGAACGCTCAGTGCTGCAATGGCGGTATCCCCGCGGCGCTGTGCCTCCAACAGTCGCCACGAGTTTTCAATCGCGGCAGCGCCGCCTTTCACTGCTACATACATGGCAAACTCCCTTGGCTTGACACACAGGTCGTGCGGGGCAGACCCATGGCACTGTCGCCACAGGTGAAAACGATGTCCACCCCTTGCGGAAAAGCTGCGTGGTTGAGTTGCCACTGGAGCCAAAAATCATCCGGTAAACCCTGCACCGCCACCTGTTGCACGTCGGCAATACCAGGGCCACGCCACTGTAAAATCGTACCGTTTTGAAAACTGGGAATTTCTATCAATAGAGTGGATGAGAACTCGGGCGCTTCCGCTGTGCCCGCTGCAAAAGTGCCCAGCAGCAACGCTGGATCGGGTTCAGCAAAAACAGCAAAACTGGCCAGGCCGGGCTGCTCTGCAACCGGCGCGCCAGTGTGAAAACGCAGCCATTGCTGCAAATCGGCATCATCACTCTGCCACCAAACGCTGGTTTCTTCGTCGCACATACTCAGCAGCAGGCGCGCCATGGCGCCACCCAAAGCCACACCGGGCAGCGCCGTGCCAATCCAACGCAATTGTCCGGGGCGAGCCAGCGCATCGAGTACCGCGCGAAACGCTTGCTGGCTGTCATGCACGCCATCTTGCAGACCGGGGGCCAAGGCAGTCACCATGCTCATGCTTCACCTCGTACAAAGGTAAAGAATTCAACCTTCGAGCCTGCCACATCGTTTAGCTTCTGGGCGCGTGCCTGCGCTTGCGCAAGCACCAGCGGCAAAAGAACGGTTTCTTGCAACTGGTCGTGATAGATCGGGTTTTGCAGCAACGCATCCAACAACGCCGCCAGTTCCGCACGGCGCTTGTCGCGCCCCAGTGCGTATGAAACACCCAACGGCCCTTCTCCCACACGCACAGCACAGCGCACCACACTGGCCTCGCCCAGATTGAAAGGGTTGCCAGTGCCGCCGATGCGCCCGCGCAGCATCACCATGCCAACTTCTGGCGCACGCACCTGCTGGATGGGCTGCAAAAAGTTGACCCCGGCCAATGGGTCTTCAAGCTGCGTTCGGGTAGCCCTGGCCAAAACAGCCAACCATGACGGTCTATCTAGAAAATTCCGCGACGCTGCATGTATTGTCATAAATGTGTCTGAAATTGTGACTAAAGTCGAACTGAACGCTTCATGTCAACGAAGCCTGCGAGTTGACTACACCACCATGAAACATTTATGACATTCAAGAACTTTCGGAGCGACAAATGCCAATGCGGCCGCAATACCGCAACCAGGGGTGTACCATGACGGCGCGCTACGCAATCTATTTCGCCCCAGCGCAAGACTCACCCTGGTGGACGTTTGGCGCTGGCTGGCTCGGTCGTGACGAGTTTGCCGACACGCCCTTTCTGGCATCCGAATCAGCCCACTTCGAGACCGATGAAAGGCTCGCTATAACACTGGAGCCGCGTCGCTACGGCTTTCATGCCACGCTGAAAGCCCCTTTTCGCTTGGGCAAGAAGCACACGCACCATCACTTGATTGAACGGGTACAAGCACTGTCTGAGCAGCTCAGCGCCTGTGCCATCGGGCCGCTTCAGGCGCAGAGTTTGGGTAAATTTGTCGCGTTGCTGCCCAGCAAAACACCAGCGCAGGTAGCCACTGTGGCGCAGACCTGTGTGCTGGGGCTGGATGATTTGCGTGCGCCTTTGACCGAGGAAGACTTGGCTCGCCGCCAGATCAGCAAGCTCGATGCGCGCGAGCTTGAATTGCTGCACTGCTATGGCTACCCCTATGTGCTGGAGAAGTTTCGTTTTCATTTCAGCTTGACTGGCCCAGTCGATCAACCAACCCGCGAGCGCGTAATTCAGGATGTGGCGCAACATGTCAAGCAGTTGAACCAGCATGCGCCTTTGGTTTTGGATCGCTTGTGTGTGTTCAGGCAAGCTACGCTGGGTGCCCCTTTCAAACGCATCGCTGATGCGGTGTTGGCAATATGAGTGGGCTTTGGGAGTTTTTCTGTGGCCCCTCTGGTGCGGGTAAAGATAGCGTGATCAGTTGGGCCAGAGAGCGCTTGCAGGGTAACCCCAAGCTGGTGTTTGCCAAGCGCATCATCACCCGTACCCAACACCCAGGTTCTGACCATGACGCGGTCATGCCCGAGCAGTTTGACCACTTGGTCGCCACAGGGGGGGATGGGTTGGCACTGGCAAGCGCACGGTTTTAACTATGGCATCGATACCCGCTATGCCGCTGATGTGACGGCAGGAAAAATCGTGGTGGTGAATGGCTCACGCGAACATTGCAGCCCTTTACAGGGTCAAGCCCACATACGGGTGATGCAGATCAGCACCGATGCCAAAAAGCTAGCCCAACGCCTGGCACAGCGTGGGCGCGATAGCGAACTCGCTGTGCGCTTGCGGCTGGTACGCAATGCCAAATTTGCCGACTGGCAGGCTAACCACACCATCCACAACCAAGCTGAGTTCGCCGTTGTGGGAATTGCGCTGGTCGATTATTTGCTCAATATTGCTAAAGTTTATGCAGCTGCTTGCGACAGTCACGCAAGCATCAGAGGGGTATTTGGCACTGATTCTGGTTTGCATTTGCCGGCACGACCTGGGTCAATGAGCTGTAGTGAGTTCTAACTAGTTCTACTGAATTATTGATAGAACTACTTGTGACTGGATAGAACATGGAACCTATAAAGAACCCTTTTTCGCCTGGCGCGGGCTCGCCACCACCCTGAGCTGGCCGGCCGTGCGCCCGTTTCCGACAATTACTTGGGGACCGAGCAACTTCACTTCCCGCAATGAAATTGCGCAAGTAAGTTGGTCTGTCCCACAAGGTTTCAAATAAGTGTTTTTCTGATGCGTGCCGAGATCACATCGATCAGGGTGACCGTCACGATGACGATGATCATCACGGCGCAGGTTTCAGCGTATTGAAAGCCCCGGATGATCTCCCACAGAATCACGCCAATCCCGCCCGCGCCGACCATGCCGACCACCGATGCCGAGCGCACATTCGACTCAAACCGGTACAGTGAATATGAAATCCACAGTGGCAACACCTGCGGGATGATGCCGTAAACAATTTCCTCCAATGCATTGGCCCCGGTAGCACGGATACCTTCCACCGGCTGGGGGTCAATCGACTCCACTGCTTCAGAAAACAGTTTGGCCAGAATGCCGGTGGTGTGGACAAATAACGCCAGCACGCCGGCAAATGGGCCCAGGCCTACCGCCACAATGAACAGCATGGCAAACACCATTTCATTGATGGCGCGGGCCGCATCCATCAGGCGGCGGATGGGTTGGTGAACCCACCAGGGTGAGATGTTGGTGGATGACAGCAATCCCAATGGCACGGCAAACACCACCGCCAGTGCAGTGCCCCAGAGCGCAATTTGCACTGTGATGATCATTTCTTGTAAATACAAGCGCCAGTCGGTGAACTTTGGCGGAAAGAAATCAGCCGCATAAGTGGCCATATTGCCCGCGTCGCGCACCAGGTCGAACGGTCGCATGTCGGCCCCCTGCCAGGAGAGCGCCAGTAATGCCAGCAAAATGCCCCACGCCATCATGCCCAACAAATTAGCGCGTGGTGGCATCGCCACTGGTTTAACCGATGCAATCAATTGCGCACCTCAAATGGATAAACGTGGCTCTGAAGTGCTTTGCACATTACTTGACTTGACCCAGCGCCGCGAGTTGTTTGTCGATGTCAGTCAGCTTGGTTTGCTTGTCTGCTTCAGCCAGTGTTGCATCCGACTCAACTTTGTTGCGTGTCTTGAACAGCTCAAGCTGGCGAATGGGTGTGAGCTGGTTATTGCTGGAGGCTTTGAAGCCGGACAGCTTGTTGAGCTTGAACAGATTGTCCTTTTCCTGCTGGCTACCCTTGCCGTAGGCGTAGAAAAAATCACGGATTTTGGCCTTGCTGGATTCAGGCAAATCTTTGCGCATGACCAGCGGGTCCATCGGGATCAGCGGAGAGGTCCAGATGATGCGAATGTCATTGAATTTTTCAGGCAGTTTATTTCTGATCTTCTCCAGGTTTTCGCTGTTGTTGGTGGCTACATCAATTTGTTTGTTCGCTACGGTCAGGGCATTGGTTTCATGGTTGGCGCCGCGCGTGAGCTTAAAGAAGGTCTTGGGGTCGATCTTGTTTTGCGCAAATACATAATAGCTGGGCACCAGAAACCCCGATGTAGAGTTAGGGTCTCCATTGCCAAAAGATAGGTTCTTGCCTTGCTTGAGCATGTCATCCAGCGATTTGAGCGGGCTGTCTTTGTGCACGATCAGGTGTGAGTAGTAGCCTTGCGAACCGTCAGCGCTGACGTATTGGGCAAACACTTCACCGCTGGCGCGGTCCACTGCCTCCATGGCTGACTTGTTGCCAAACCAGCCCAAATGCACTTTGTTAAAACGCATACCTTCAATGATGCCTGCGTAGTCCGAGGCAAAGAACGGATTGACCTTCATGCCGATCTTGTTGCTCATATCGTCCAGAATCGGTTGCCATTCGGATTTCAGATTTTGGGAAGACTCGGTTGAAATGATGCCGAAATTGAGTTCTTTCAGTTCCTGGGCAGCAACTGGAACGCTGGCCAGCGCCACAGCAGCGGTTAAACCAGCGAGTACCTTCTTGATCATGAGATGTCCTTGAGAGAAGTTGGGGGAAATGGTTAGAGAGAAAAAGGGGGTTCAGGCAGCCAAGGCCATGGGTTGTGGCCATGCAGCGTGTGCTGAAGCCGGAGTGGGTTTGTCTTGCAAACTCGTAATGTGATCACCCAGCGACAAAATATCGTCGGCATCGGCACCATAAAGTTCACGCAGCAAGGCAGGGGTAAGCGCCACCGAAGGGCCGTCATAGACCACCCGGCCATGGTGCAGCGCCACGGTACGCGGGCAATATTTCAGGGCCACGTTGACCTGGTGCAAAGACACCACCACGGTGCATTTGTCTTCGCGGTTCACGCGAGCCAGAATGTCCATCACCTTGCGCGACGACTCGGGGTCGAGCGAGGCTATCGGCTCATCGGCCAGAATCACCT
>CAIYNH010000131.1 GCA_903927495.1 uncultured beta proteobacterium | reverse complement strand
GTGCTTTGGGCACGCTTGCACCAGACCGTTTGCTGGCGCTGCGCCGTGTGGCCACTATTGAGAGCATTGGCTCCTCTACCCGCATCGAAGGCAGCCAGCTGTCTGACCAGGCCGTTCAGGCGCTTCTTTCAAAAATCGAATTGAAGTCGTTTGCCACGCGCGATGAGCAAGAGGTAGCCGGTTACGCCGACGTGATGGAGCTGCTGTTTAGCTCCTGGGAGCACATCGCGTTCAACGAAAACCACATCATGCAAATTCACCGCGATTTGTTGGCCTACAGCAGCAAAGATGAGCGCCACCGTGGGCAGTACAAAACGCATGAAAACCGCGTGGCTGCGTTTGATGAAAACGGCGTTGAGGTTGCAACCATTTTCCAGACCGCATCCCCATTTGATACGCCCCGGCTGATGCGCGAACTGCTTGAATGGGTGCGCCATACGCGCGACAGCCAAGCCCTGCATCCGCTTTTGATCGTGGCCGTTTTTGTGGTGGTGTTTCTCGAAATTCACCCGTTTGATGATGGCAATGGGCGGCTCTCACGCATCCTGACCACGCTGCTTTTGATGCAAGCGGGTTATGTGTATGTGCCTTACAGCTCGCTGGAGAGCGTGATCGAGCAAAACAAACAGGCTTACTACATTGCGCTGCGGCAAACGCAAGGCACGATCCGTACCGACGCACCCAACTGGCAGCCGTGGATCACGTTTTTTCTGAGTTCGCTGGTGAGTCAGGTGAAGCGGCTTGAAGTCAAGATGGCGCGGGAGCATCTGCTGCTGACCACACTACCTAAGCTGTCCATGGATCTGCTGACGATTACGCGTGAGCATGGGCGCCTAACGGTGGCCAGTGCGCAGGCGCAAACCGGTGCCAACCGCCACACCATCAAGCTGCACATTCAAAAACTGTTGGCTGGTGGGCAACTGGCGCAACGCGGCACAGGCCGTGGCACTTGGTATGACCTAAAACAGTCAGACGCTCCAAAATGATTAGAGAAATGCCGCTCGAATAAATTCGACCCTACAGCCCCCAACACACAAGCTAGACCGGCTCTAACCATGACCCAGCAAACCCCCAAAGTCGCCCTCATCACCGGCATCACAGGCCAAGACGGCAGCTACCTGGCCGAATTCCTTTTGGAAAAAGGCTACATCGTTCACGGCATCAAACGCCGCTCCAGCTCGTTTAACACCCAGCGGGTGGACCACATCTACCAAGACCCGCACATCACCGGTGCCAACTTCAAGCTGCACTACGGCGACCTGTCTGACACCAGCAACCTGACGCGCAGCGACTTGCAGCAAGCCCGCCAGCATGCGTTGCTGAAGAAAAATGGGTACAAAGTGAATGTCAGTGTTGAATAAATATGCCTATAACGCCCGTCTGGCTTGCGTCAGAAGCTACCAACATCATAGCAATATTATGAAAATCACCATCGCCGGTACCGGCTACGTTGGCTTGTCAAACACGGGGGCCGGTCATGCCAGAAATAAGTAGATTTTTGGGCATCGTCATTGCCATGTATTACAACGAACACAATCCACCGCATTTTCATGCGCGTTATGGGCAGTTCAAGATTGAAATAGCCATCAATACACTAACCATATTGGCAGGCAAGTTACCCCCCCAAAGCATTGGGTCTGGTCATGGAATGGGCCACTTTGCATCAAGAAGACCTCATGGCTGACTGGGCTCTGGCACGGGATAATGCTGAGCTTAAGCACATTGATCCACTGGAGTAAAAGCATGTTTTTGATTGACATCACCCAAGTGCAAGCTTTACCCAACCGCAACTTGGACCTTACTTTCGAGAATGGGTTTCACGGCATGGTCAACATAGACCGGGTCGTTAAAAACTACACCGGTGTTTTTGCCCCGCTGCTGCAAGACGAATACTTTAATCAAGTGATGGTAAACGCAGAACTAGGCACCGTTGTTTGGCCCAACGGTGCCGACCTGTGCCCCGACGTTTTGTATTCACAGGCAACAGGCATACCGATTGCTGCTGACAGTTTGTGAAAGAGATGACAAACCCTATGAAAATCACCATCGCAGGAACCGGCTACGTGGGCTTAAGCAATGCCATGCTGCTGGCCCAACACAACCAGGTCATTGCCATTGACATCGTCCCTGAAAAGGTGGCCCTGCTCAATGCCAAGAAAAGTCCCATTGAAGACGCTGAAATTGAAGACTTTTTGCACAACAAGCAGCTCAATTTCACGGCCACTATCCGCCAATTGGCTGAGTTGGTAATTGAGCTGATCGGCAGCAAGTCCAAGCTTGTGTTTATGCCCCTGCCCGCTGACGACCCCATGCAGCGCAAGCCCGACATCACCCTGGCAAAAGCGCATCTTGGCTGGCAACCCACAGTGCAACTCCGTGAAGGTCTTGGGCAAACCATTGCCTACTTTGACAAGTTGCTAGGCGTTGATCAAGGTTAATGGCATTAAATTGAAGCATTAGCCATGGGCCAAATTGACCGTGATCTGCTAAAGCGCCTTGCCAGCAAATATGTCTGGTGGAAAGCGCCCGATGAGGCTGTTGAATTGCCAGACCGCGTGATTGCGCAAGTCATGAACATTGGTGACTATGCCGATGTTCAACAACTCGTCAATCACATTGGTGATGACATGCTGGTCGAAGTTCTTACCCATGCACAAGCTGGCCAGTTTGATCAGCGATCATGGACTTATTGGAACCATCGGCTAGGAATTGCCAGTGTGGATCACGTTCCACCCATTCCAGTTCGGAGATTTGAATGACCGGAATTTTCAAACCACGAATGGACATACTTCCACCTGCGCAAAAACGCATTTGGCCAGCACTTCGGCCGGCCGCTGAGCTGGGCTTTGCGCTGTACGGTGGCACAGCCATTGCGTTGCGCCTTGGTCATCGGGTTTCTGTCGATTTTGATTTCTTTTCTGACAAGCCGCTTGACCGCAACGCCATTCATGCAGCTTTCCCGTTCATAACCAATTGCACTGTGTTGCAAGATCAGCAGAACACTTTTACCGTCAATGTCCCTTGCGCAAGCTCAGAGCGCGAATACGTCAAAGTGTCTTTTTTCGGAACAATTGGCTTTGGTCGAGTTGGCGAGCCTGAAGTGACCGAAGATGGCGTTCTACATGTGGCCTCACTTGATGACTTGATGGCAACCAAAGTCAAGGTTATTCTTCAGCGTGCTGAGGCCAAAGATTACCAAGACATTGCCGCAATGGTGAACGCCAAAGTGAGTTTGGCAAAGGGCTTGTCTTCTGCCCGTGCACTCTATGGCACCAACTTTCAACCCAGTGAAAGCTTAAAGGCAATGGTGTATTTTGATGATGGCGACCTTAAAACGTTGACAAAGGCCGACAGAACTTCGTTGGTTCAGGCTGTCAGTGCGGTACGTGACCTCCCGCATGTCGTAGTTTTATCCCGTAGGCTCGTTGCGGCAGACGCTTCTTTTTATTAAAAATCCATCCCCATGTGCGGCATAGCAGGCATCTACGCTTTTAACTCATCGGCCCCAGCCAAGTTGAAAGCATCTGGTGCCGCCTTTAATATCCGTAAGACAGCTAACAGGGCGTTGTCTGCACCTATGCGTGAGCAGTGATGGCAGTACCTATAGCAGCAACCCATTGCAAATAAGGGTACTGGACGCTGTGGCGCCCGAGATTGGGTAACCCTTCTTCATGAGTTAAGTTTTTGAAAATCTCCGGCATCACAGCCGTCTACAACCGCGCCGACTCCATCGCCCAGGCGGTGCAAAGTGTGCAGGCCCAGTCCTGGCCAGACAAATGAATTAATTGGGGCCGGAGTACAATTAATTTGTAGTATTTGTGCCTGTAGCGCCCACCAGGTATGCACCAACAGCTCTCTTATTTGTAGCATCATGTTATTCAAGAGTTGTTGGGTGGGTTGACAAAGCCGACGCTTTTCATTTCAACATAGAATGGTATTACGTCTTACACAACAGGTGACACCATGCCAGGCACACTAGAAAAACCGCGCGTAGCCACGGTGACCTTAAAGCTCGATACATCACAGCGCGACCGTTTAAAGTTGCTTGCTGTGGACAAAAAGCGCACGGCCCACTACCTCATGAAAGAGGCCATTGAGCGTTACCTCAAGGTAGAAGAATCGCAACAGGCCGCCCTGAAAAGCGTCGATGAGGCTGTTGCTCACTTCGAGGTATCGGGGCTGCACCTGTCGCTTGATGAGTTCAAGGCTTGGGCTGGGAATGTCAAGCTGGACCGGAACGCGCAACTGCCAGCATGTCATTCATAAAAATTTCAGCCAGCGCGCGTGCCGACATTCAACGTCTTTACGACTTTCTGGCACAGTTTGATGCCACGGTGGCCGACAATGGCAATGCTGCAATCATTGCCGGGCTCGAATATCTTGAAGCCCATCCAGATAGCGGCGCGCCCGTAGAAGACCGAGCGCAAGTCCGCAAATCAATCGTTGTTTTTGGCGTAAGTGGCTACCTGATTTTCCATAAACGCTATGAAAAAACAGACACCAATCTTGTTGCCCGAATCATTCATCAAAAAGAGTGGTACGACGCAAAAACCATTGGTCTTGCCGAAGAAAAGAATTAATTGGGGCCGGAGTTCAATTAATTTCATCAGGTATGTCCAGTCACACGCGGACGCGCTTAGGTACCGTTGACAACGCAAATTTTTCCCCGGCGCTTGCACTATCTGCATCTAAAAACGAAGTTTCAAGCTTGTTGGCAAGCATTTCGCTAGACTAGAGGCATTGACATTGGAGCAGGCATGTCGGCTACAGACGCATTGCGCGCTACTGCCGGCAAGCGCCGGATTGTGGTCTGTCAACCGAGGACTCGCGCGACTACGCGACAAATACTACGTCATGTTGGCCAACGCAGATAGCGCGCGCCATGGCGACCTTGACGGGCGCGGTAACTTCAGTGAAAAGTTGCTGTGGGAGTGGTGCGAGTTTTTCATTGAAATTGCCCACGACCAAGTCACGTTCATGACAGGAATGCTTTGCTTGGCTGACTTGCGTGAGCGCATCGCCGCGTTGATGCTGGTACGTTCGGAAAGCTCGCAGTTCGAGAACTACACAAAAGAGGCCACCCTTGCCCTGCACCACGTGCTTATCGGTGGCCCCGTATCGCGCGGGGACTTCTGCCAGATGATTGGCCTGCCCGAACGAAGTGCACGCCGAGTGCTGACGCAACTTCTCAAGGACAAGTTGCTCGTGAGCGACAACCTCAAAGGGCCCGTGTCGTTCAACTTTCCGTTGGACACCTTGAATATATTGCTTCCGAACCTTTACCCCGAAGCCGCCACTACGAATACCGAACTTTGAGTTGCTACCGATGGTGAATTTATACCACGTGCAATCCCAAACAGTTACCAGGAACACCTCAGGCCTGAGTATTTGGTCATTTCAGGGCTTGCTGGATCTGTTGGCTGCGTCAACACTGCAGCCCAAAGACCGGAGACTTGAATGAGCATCAGATCGTCACTGCAACCCTTGAAGCTCTCAGGCAACTCGCGTGCTGTGCTCAAGGGCGAGGTGCCGGTGCGTTTGCGGGTGTCGCTGGCCCCGGTGCGCGAACGCAAAGCGCGCCGATCAGTGGCGACTGAAGTGCCCAAAGTAGCCACCAGGCTGGACTCTGCCGCCCAGAGTCGCCTGAATGCCCTGAAGGCCTGGCGTTTTGAAGTGGCCAAAGCACACAATTTGCCTGCTTACGTGATTTTTCACGATGCCACGCTGTCGGCGATTGCCGAGCGTACACCTCAGTCTTTGGCCGACCTGCAAGGTATCAGTGGCATCGGCGCACGTAAGCTGGAGGCTTATGGTGCCGCGGTTCTCGAAGTCATGGCGGGCTGTGGCTATTGACAGGCAGGCATCAGCAGCTATCTTTTTTGATTTCTTCAAAGGTCAGACTTCCTGATCCGCGCTAAGCAAATGCGACAAAAATCGGAATCAGGCGTGGCACTTGTGGAAGCGGCATCTTGCCGCTTTCCCCAGCGTCTGCGGCTGGAAGCCGCGCAAACTGCTGATCTTTGATTGTTCACTTCACCCAAATTCAAAACCGCTACAAACATTCAACAAACACCAAGACGCCCGGCACATAAAAAAATAGAAAGGCCAAAACAGCAGCTCAAACACCCTAAAATGAACCGGTTGATTTAAGGTTTCCAAAGAAAACCTGCTCAGTTAATCTTAGGGATCTGTCACTCATGTTGTCTGCGTACTGGCACGTTATTCACACCAAACCTCGGCAAGAGCAGCGTGCGCTGCTTAATTTGCAGCAGCAAGGCTACACCTGCTATTTGCCGCTGCTTGCCACAGAAAAACTCCGCCGTGGCACCAAGGCCGTGGTGCAAGAGCCGCTCTTTGCGCGCTACCTGTTTCTTCAAGTTGACCCCGCCAAAACCGGCCAAAGCTGGGGGTCTATTCGCTCCACGCTGGGTGTGAGCCGCTTGGTCACCTTTGGGGCTGAGCCCGCCAAAGCCAGCACTGAACTCATTGACAGTTTGCGCACAACAAGCGCCAGCGCCCACGCGCAACCCACACGACTTTTTACGACCGGTGACCGGGTACAAATCAAAGAGGGCCCATTTATGGGGCTTGAAGGCATCTACCACATGGACGATGGCGAACGCCGGGCCATGGTGTTGATGGAACTGCTGAGCAAACCCTGTAAATTGGCTTTTGAGCCCGGCAACCTGAGAAAGCTGTAAGAAAAACGTCAATATTGGCGTGTTAGGATTGGTTCAAACTTGAACGTAATGTTCACCCCTGCGCCTGCCCACGGTGTTACACGGCACGGCGGTAGCCTGTCCAAACAGCATCTCTCCCACATGGCTAGCAAACCCCACCAAACAGAAAACACGCACTTTAAGGTTCTGCGTCTGCTGGAATCCAACCCACAGATGAACCAGCGCGAACTCGCCCAAGCCCTGGGTGTGAGCCTGGGCAAAGCCAACTATTGCCTCAAAGCCCTGCTGGATAAAGGCATGCTCAAGGTGCACAACTTTCAGAGCAGCAAGCGCAAGCTGGCTTACGCCTACTTGCTCACCCCGGCTGGCATTGCCGAAAAAGCCGCCCTGACCGGACGGTTCTTGCAGCGCAAGATTCATGAGTTTGAGCAGTTATAGGCTGAAATTGAGTCGCTACAGCAAGAGGCCATTGGAAAGGTGCAGCCAGCACAAGGAGCCCAACTATGAAATTCGCGCCGCTGACTAAAACTAAAGATCAATCGTGATGCGAATCTACCTTGACATGTGCTGCTTTAATCGTCCGTATGACGACCAGACGCAGGCACGCATTCACTTAGAAACGCAAGCCAAACTGCTATTGCAACAAAAAGTATTGAATGGCGAGGCCGATTTGATTTGGTCCTCAGTGCTGGATTTTGAGTGCAATAACAACCCCTTTGTGGAACGACGCCATGCAATTTTGCAATGGCGCTGGCTTGCCAAGTCAATTGTTGTGGCCGATAGCAAGGTGGTTTCTCAAGCCAATTTTTTCGTAACAAATGGCATGGGGCAGTACGATGCGTTACATATTTCAGCAGCTATGTCTGGTAAAGCAAACATATTCGTCACAACAGATGACCGCTTAATCAAGAAAATGCGCAAAATTGGCACCGTACCCACATTGCTACCGGGCGAAGCAATTGCATTTATGGAGAATTGGTATGAGAACTGAATCTGAAATTCGTATGCAAGGCATGCAAGCCTTGATAGGCTCACTTGGCTTGATCGAGACTGAGCGTTTTTTAATTTCTGTTACCCAAGACAAATTTGATTACACAGAGTGGCGACGCACTGGGTTGCCAGAAATGGGTGTTGAGAACATCGCAAACGCTGCCAATCAGTTAGCAAGCCAATTAGGTCAACCCTGAATAAGCATGCCAATTTCACACAGCAAATCAACCGCCAGAGCCCGTCCAGCAAGCACCAGCAGCTATCAACTTTGATAAATACCGTTTTTACCATGACCCCGCAACCCCCCAAAGTCGCCCTCATCACCGGCATCACCGGCCAAGACGGCAGCTACCTGGCCGAATTCCTTTTGGAAAAAGGCTACATCGTTCACGGCATCAAGCGCCGCTCCAGCTCGTTTAACACCCAGCGGGTAGACCACATCTACCAAGACCCGCATATCACCGGTGCCAACTTCAAACTGCACTACGGCGACCTGTCTGACACCAGCAACCTGACGCGCATCATTCAGCAGGTGCAGCCAGATGAAATTTACAACCTCGGCGCACAAAGCCATGTGGCCGTGAGTTTTGAGAGCCCCGAGTACACCGCCGATGTCGATGGCATGGGCGCGCTGCGCATACTGGAGGCTATTCGCATTTTGGGCCTGGAGAAAAAAACCCGCTACTACCAAGCCAGTACCAGCGAGCTGTATGGTCTGGTGCAAGAAATCCCCCAGCGCGAAACCACCCCGTTTTACCCGCGCAGCCCGTACGCCGTGGCCAAGCTGTATGCCTACTGGATCACCGTGAACTACCGTGAAGCCTATGGCATGTATGCCTGTAACGGCATCCTGTTCAACCATGAGAGCCCGCGCCGGGGTGAAACCTTTGTCACCCGCAAGATCACCCGTGGTCTGGCCAACATTGCTCAGGGCCTGGAAGACTGCCTGTACATGGGCAACATGAGCGCGCTGCGCGACTGGGGTCATGCCAAAGACTATGTGCGCATGCAATGGATGATGCTGCAACAAGACCAGCCCCAAGACTTCTGTGTTGCCACTGGCGTGCAGTACAGCGTGCGCCAGTTCATCGACAAAGCTGCTGCCCAGTTAGGCGTTAGCGTGGCCTTTGAAGGCGTGGGTGAGCTAGAGCAGGCTGTGGTCAAAACCATCACCGGCGACAAGGCACCGGCCCTCAAGGTGGGTGATGTGATTGTGAGAGTTGACCCCCGCTACTACCGCCCCACTGAAGTTGAAACGCTGCTAGGCGACCCAGCCAAGGCCAAAGCTACGCTGGGTTGGGTGCCAGAGATCACCCTGGACGACATGGTGGCCGAGATGGTAACCAGCGACTTGCAGCAAGCCCGCCAGCATGCGCTGCTGAAGAAAAATGGGTATAGCGTGAATGTGAGTTTGGAATAAGAAATCTGCCTAAATTAAAAGTGAACCCACCATGAACATCACCATCATCGGAACAGGCTACGTTGGCCTCGTCACTGGCGCTTGCCTGGCTGACCTTGGCAACAACGTGTTTTGCCTGGACCTTGACCAAACCAAAATTGACCTGCTTACCGGCGGCGGCGTGCCCATTTATGAGCCGGGCCTGAAAGAAATTATTGAGCGAAATGTCGAAGTTGGCCGCCTCACCTTTTCTACCGACATTGCTGCCAGCGTAGCTCACGGTAGCGTTCAATTTATTGCTGTAGGCACCCCGCCAGACGAAGACGGCAGTGCCGACCTGCAATATGTGCTGGCTGCCGCCCGCAACATTGGCCGCTACATGACCGATTTCAAGGTGGTCGTTGACAAATCAACAGTACCTGTGGGTACCGCTGGCAAAGTCAGCGCCGCAATCAAGGCGGAACTTGCCCAGCGCGCAGTAGCAGCAGGCTTTTCAGTCATCAGCAACCCCGAGTTTCTCAAAGAAGGCGCTGCGGTTGAAGACTTCACCCGCCCAGACCGCATCGTGCTTGGGGCTGACGGTGATGAGGCGGGCCAACACGCCTTGGCCACCATGCGCCAGCTCTACGCACCGTTTAACCGCAACCATGAACGCACCCGCGTCATGGACGTGAAAAGCGCCGAGTTCACCAAATACGCTGCCAACGCCATGCTGGCCACCCGCATCAGCTTCATGAACGAGCTGGCCAACCTGGCCGACAAAGTGGGGGCCGACATTGAACTGGTGCGTCAGGGCATTGGCTCAGACCCTCGCATTGGTTATAGCTTTTTGTACGCTGGCACCGGGTATGGCGGTAGCTGCTTTCCTAAAGACGTGCAAGCCATTGTGCGCACGGCACGGGAACATGGTCAGGCGCTGCGCGTGCTTGAGGCTGTTGAAGCGGTTAATAATGACCAAAAATACGTGCTGGCCAACAAAATCATGGCTCAATTTGGGCCAAGCTTAACTGGGCGCACCTTTGCCCTCTGGGGCTTGGCCTTTAAACCCAACACCGACGACATGCGCGACGCACCCAGTCGGGTTGTCATTAAGGCCCTGCTGCGCGCTGGCGCCAGCATCGTGGCCCACGACCCGGCAGCTGTGCAAGAAACCCAACGCGTGCTTGCACTTGACCTGGCTGATGCCCCGGGACTCTTGGTCAACATCAGCTACGCTGGCAAACCCATGGACGCACTCACGGGTGCAGATGCCCTGATCATCATGACCGAATGGAAAGCCTACCGCAGCCCCAACCTTGCGGCCATGAAAGCAGCCATGAAGTCGCCCATCGTCTTTGACGGCCGCAACCTGTTTGAGCCCCAACTCATGGCTGCCAACGGCTTTCAATACGCCGGCATTGGCCGCAACACGCACTAAAGGCCAGCCCAAACGCCGCAGCCCCTTCGCTTAAAGAAGCTAAACTCCACAACCAGCACTGGTCAAAGGTTCGCACAACAACAGAACTAACCAAACTACTGCCACGCAACGCTTTGGGGAATCTGAATTGTCAAAACACCACTGCAACTGGCATACAACTCGCAATAGCGACTTCCGTGGCTTTTTATTGCTCAGGTTTAAATCGTTAGCCCTGAGGTCGT
>CAIYNH010000130.1 GCA_903927495.1 uncultured beta proteobacterium | reverse complement strand
TGCAATCAAGGCGATTCGTGGCAATGGCAAGTACAAAGCCCTCAACGACAAGTATTTCAAGTTTGACGTTTTCGGCAAGTAATCCGAGTTACCCCCCGCAAGCCCCACCATGCAGTCGTATTTCTGGGTCATCCTGCATGGTTCCTTGCTGACGATCGGTGTGTCGCTGCTGGCGCTGCTGGTGTCAGTCCTATTTGGTCTGACCGGTGCAGCCGCCAAACTCTCAGGACACCCAACCCTGGTGGGGTTGGCGACCCTCTACACAACCCTCATTCGTGGCATTCCCGACCTAGTGCTGATGCTGCTGGTGTTCTATGGGGGAACCATTGGCCTGAACACCTTACTGGAAAAACTCGGCAGCGAAGCCACGGTTGACATTGAGCCGTTTGCAGCAGGTGTGCTGACCATCGGTTTTATTTACGGTGCTTACATGACTGAAACCTTTCGTGGTGCGATCTTGAGCATTCCCAAAGGCCAGATGGAAGCTGCCTGGGCTTTTGGCATGGGACGCAGGCAGACTTTTGTGCGCATCACCCTGCCCCAGATGGTGCGCTACGCACTGCCTGGATTTACCAACAATTGGTTGGTGCTGATCAAGGCCACCGCACTGGTGAGCCTGATTGGACTGCAAGAAATGACCTATCTGGCCAAACAGGCCAGCGCCGCCACACGCTCACCGTTCATCTTTTTTGTATTCACCGGTGCCTTGTTTCTGATCTACACCGCGATTTCTCTGTGGCTGCTGAAAAAAGTCAATGCACGCTACAGCCTGGGCACAAACAAGGTGCAACTTTAATGGATTGGTCAGTCATTTTCGAGGCAGACAACCTGGCCCTTTACGGCAACGGGATTCTCACCACGCTCTGGCTGCTGTTTTCCTCCCTGGGTGTAGGTGCAGTGATGGCGCTCATTTTTGCGCTGATTCTGACCGGACCATGGGCCCCCTTGCGCTGGCTGGTGGGCTCCTACACTTTTGTCATTCGCGGCACACCGCTGCTGATTCAGGTCTATTTGATCTACTACGGGCTGGGTCAATTGGAGTGGATTCAGACACGCTGGGACTCGGTCTGGCCCTGGACTTATTTCAAGGAGCCGTTCTTTTGCACCTTGTTGGCTTTTAGCCTGAATACCGCCGGCTACACCGCTGAAATGCTGGCCGGTGCCATCCGTGAAACCAATTCTGGCGAAATTGAGGCGGCACAAGCCTATGGCATGAGCCGGGTGCAGGTGATGCTGCGTGTGGTCTTGCCAAGTGCCATGCGCCGAACCCTGCCGGCTTATAGCAATGAGGTGGTGATGATGCTGCACGCCACCAGCTTGGCCAGCGCCGTCCCCAATATGCTTGACATCACTTCCGCAGCTAGCCGAATTTATGCTACTTATTACCTTCCTTTTGAAGCCTACCTTGCTGCTGCAGCTATTTATTTGGTAGCATCATTCTGTTTGATTGGTTTCTTCCGTTTTTCTGAAAGTCGGCTGCTGGCTTTTCTGGCACCACGCAAAAACTGAGTTTTTGACAACACCTTCCCATGCAGCGCATTGATCACCCTTTGTTGAGTAGCAGTCTTGGAAGCCAAAAAACGCTCACGAGTTTACATTTTGGAAAATCCGGCAGCGGAGCCAAAATTTACCTTCAGGCCAGCCTGCACGCAGAGGAACTGCCGGGCATGCTGGTGGCATATCACCTGCGCAGATTGCTGGAAACGGCCGAGGCGGCCGGACAAATTCAAGGCGAAGTGGTGTTGGTACCAGTGGCCAACCCGATCGGTCTGGCGCAACGTATCGACCACAAAGCGATGGGACGCTTTGAGCTCGACACCTCAGAGAACTTCAATCGCCACTACCCTGATCTGGCTACGGCCATCGAACCCGTGGTGATGAACAAGCTCGGCGATGATGGACCTACCAACGTCCTTTTTGTACGCCGTGCCATCAACGAATACCTCCAGCAGTGGCAACCCGACACCGAGTTACAAAGTCTGCGCCGAACCTTGCTGATGCTGTCATATGACGCTGACTTCATGCTTGATTTGCACTGCGACTGCGAAGCCGTGTTGCACTTCTACACCGAGCAGGCGTGCTGGCCACAGTTGGAGCCCTTGGCGCACTTCCTGGGCAGCCAGGCCATCTTGCTGGCAAAAAACTCGGGCAATCGTCCGATTGACGAATGCCTGTCGGGGGTTTGGTGGCAGCTGTCCGACAGGCTCAAGGCAGCAGGCTTGGCAGCGCCCCTGCCGCAAGGCTGTTGCAGCACCACCATTGAACTGCGCGGAGAACTCGATGTAAGCCACGCCTGGGCGCAAAAGGATGCACAAGCTATTGCGAGCTGGCTGCAATTCATCAAGGTTCTGACCTGCGGGCAAACGCCGATTGTGCCCCCTGCCAAGTGCCAGGCCACGCCACTGGCGGGTTCGGAAACCTTGCATGCACCCTGCCCTGGCATCGTGGTGTTTGCTGCAGAGCTGGGGCAAACCCTGCAAGCAGGCGACTTGGTTGCTGAGATCATTGACCCGATTGCGAACCAGACCCAGGCTGTACGCTGCAATGTGGCAGGCGTGTTGTATGCCCGTATTCGCGACCGCTATATCACTACTGGCGGCGAAATTGGCAAAATTGCCGGCGCCCAGGCCTTCCGAACCGGCGAACTGCTGGGTGCCTGAAAGCGCATCCAAGACTCTAACCACAGCACTGACATGACCGCCCAAACGCTCAAACTCCAGGTTGAAAATATTCACAAGCGCTTTGGCTCCAACGAAGTGCTCAAGGGCGTCTCGCTGACTGCTCATGCCGGAGACGTAATTAGCATCATTGGCAGTTCTGGCTCAGGTAAAAGCACATTCTTACGCTGCATCAATCTGCTTGAAAAACCTCACAAAGGGCGCATCAACGTGGCCGGCGAAGAACTGCATTTGAGTGCTTCCGCCAACGGTGAACTGCATGCTGCAAACCCCAAGCAACTGGCGCGCCTGCGCACCAAGCTGGCCATGGTGTTCCAGCATTTCAACCTGTGGGCGCACATGACCGTGCTGCAAAACATCATCGAAGCACCGATTCATGTGATGCATGTACCACGCGACAAAGCCATTGAGACCGCACGCAAGTACCTGGCCAAAGTGGGACTGGAGAACATGGAAGACCGCTACCCGGCACACATGAGCGGAGGTCAGCAGCAGCGCGTGGCGATTGCTCGCGCACTGGCCATGGAGCCCGAGGTGATGCTGTTTGACGAACCTACCAGTGCGCTCGATCCCGAACTGGTGTCCGAGGTGCTCAAGGTCATGAAAAACCTGGCCCAGGAAGGCCGCACCATGGTGGTGGTCACACACGAAATGGGCTTTGCCCGTGAAGTCTCCAACCATCTGATTTTTCTACACAAAGGCCAAATTGAGGAAGAAGGCAACCCGGCACTGGTATTGGGCAACCCCAAGAGCGAGCGTCTGGCCCAGTTTTTGTCCGGCAGTTTGAAATAGCCGTCGTTCATGCAGTGCACCTGACCGCTGTGAATCCAAACTGGCCCAAGCTGCCCAGGCGCCAGTGGCTGGCACGTGCACTGGTGGCACCGCTGTTGGCAGGTCGTTATGTGCAAGCACAAACGTCGAAAAATGAGGGTGTCAAGCCGACTTCCAAAG
>CAIYNH010000129.1 GCA_903927495.1 uncultured beta proteobacterium | reverse complement strand
TAAAATCGTGCTCCGATGCCGGATTGGCCAGGTCTTCTTCGAGCAACTGGTACAGGTACTTGGCATCAAAAATGTAAATACCCATGCTTGCCAGCGATACCGCCTCATTACCCGGCATTGGTGGGGGGTCGGACGGCTTTTCGACAAAAGCAGTGATATTGCGCTCGTCGTCAATCGCCATCACGCCGAATGCTGAAGCCTCTGTACGTGGCACCTCGATACAACCCACGGTGCACCCGGCACCACGCACCACATGGTCCTTAAGCATGATGGAATAATCCATTTTGTAGATGTGGTCACCCGCCAGGATGACGATGTACTCCGGCTTACTGGATCGAATGATGTCCAGATTCTGAAAAATGGCATCTGCCGTGCCACGGTACCAATGTTCTTCGCCGGTACGCTGCGATGCCGGCAGCAAGTCCACCATCTCATTGAGTTCGGCTCGCAAAAAACTCCAGCCCCGCTGCATGTGGCGCATCAGCGAATGCGATTTGTACTGCGTAACCACCGCCATTCGACGAATTCCTGAGTTCAGACAATTCGACAGCGCAAAGTCAATGATGCGGAACTTACCACCAAAATAAACCGCTGGCTTGGCACGTGTATCAGTCAGTTGTTTGAGACGTGAGCCGCGTCCTCCGGCCAGCACCAGAGCCACCGTGTGGCGCACCAGTTGATGGGTTCCAGGAATTCTTTTTTCTACGACGTGAACCATGAGTTACTCCTTGTTTATAAATCTGGCAGATGAAGATATTGAGATGCCGGCGTCAAGTCATCACGCTGGGGCCGGCCATGCCGGTGCGTGCGTGCACTCCTGCGACCACCTCGGCCACCTCAACCAACGCCGCAAGTGCCTGTTGCACTGGGATATCCAGCAGCTCAGGGTCGGCCTCATAGCGCTCAAAATAGAGTCGCAAGGTGGCCCCTTCGGTGCCCGTGCCGGACAAGCGAAAAATGACCCGCGCACCATCATCAAAAATCAATCGGATGCCCTGGCTGCTCGAAACCGATCCATCCACCGGATCGGTGTAGGCAAAGTCATCGGCCAACTGCAGCACCCGCTGGCCAAAACGCTGGTTCGGCAAGGTCGGCAACTTGGCGCGCAGATCGTTCATCAGCGCATTGGCGACCTCTACCGGAATGGCCTCGTAGTCATGGCGCGAGTAGTAATTTCGGCCATAGGTGCGCCAATGATCGCGCACCAGAGACTCCACTGAACGACCGGTCGCACCCTGCAAGCTGAGCCAAAATAAAATCGCCCAAAGCCCGTCTTTTTCGCGAACATGGTTTGACCCCGTGCCGTAACTTTCTTCACCGCACAGCGTGACGCGCCCGACATCGAGCAAATTGCCAAAAAACTTCCAGCCTGTAGGAGTCTCAAAACAGGGAATACCCAGCGCTTTCGCGACCCGGTCTGCGGCGGCTGAGGTCGGCATGGAGCGCGCCACCCCAGCCAAACCGGCTCGGTAACCAGGAATCAGGCTGGCATGGGCAGTCATCAAGGCCAGACTATCGGACGGAGTCACAACAAAATCTTGCCCCACCACCATGTTCCGGTCGGCATCGCCATCCATCGCCGCACCAAAGTCGGGTGACGTTGAGCCACTCATGTGGGCAATCAGATCCTCGGCGTTGACCGGGTTCGGGTCCGGGTGCAAGCCACCAAAATCCTCCAGCGGCAAGGCATTGACCACCGTGCCCAATGGCGCGCCCAGTTCATCTTCAAAAATTGCTTTGGCGTAAGGGCCGCCGACGGCATTCATGGCATCTACGCGCATGGTGAACCCGCACTTGAACATGCCGCGCAGCATGTCAAAGTCAAATAGTTCACGCATGACAGCAGCGTAATCGGCCACCGGGTCAATCAC
>CAIYNH010000128.1 GCA_903927495.1 uncultured beta proteobacterium | reverse complement strand
TGCCGCCTTTGGCTTCGATGTTGCCTTGGAAGCCAGTGCTGCCGTCAGCCCAGACAATGACTTTGCCACCGTCGCCTTCTTCGCTTGCATTGACACGAATGTTCGCCCCCTCGGCCACATAGGTCACTTGCGCGTTGGCTACTGCCGCATTTTTGCCCTGGTAGTCGCCGCCCACCAACACGCTGCCGCCGCCACTGCCACCTGATGCATCCAGCAGGCTGCCAGCCAGAAAACCAACCCGGGCACCTGTGATTTCAATGCTGCCACCCTTACCTTGTGCGGCAGTTGCATCAACCGTACCGGTATTTTTGAGCGTGCCACTGCCCGCCAGCAAGCGAATGCTGCCGCCGTCGCCATGCGCCAGGCCACGGGCCTCAATGACGCCATCGTTGTTGATGGCGAGGCTGGCCAGCTCACCGACTGCTTTCACGGTCAAGAGGATGGTGCCACCGTCGGCCTTGATCACGCCTCCATTGTGGATGTAGGCGTTCAGCACGGCTTCATCGACCTCAATGCGGGCAGGCCCACCCAGGTCCAGCCGTACTTTGTTGCCCGCGCCCATCAGCACCTGGCCGCCGGGCACCTGTATCTCGCCCACGTTCACGATCTTGCCGGCAATCAGGGCCGCAAAACCACCGTTGCGCGCCAAGATCTGGCCCTGGTTCACAACAGACTGCTCAGACGAGCCTAGCAGTCTGAAGTTGTCTGCCATGAAGTCGTCGTTACGCAAGTTCAGGGTCGAGGCCAGCAGCGAGGCCACGTCGACCGTGGCGGTCGGCCCAAACAAAATGCCGTTGGGGTTGAGCAAGAACACCCGGCCATTGGCCGTGATGGCACCGCGAATCACCGAGGGGTCGCCGCCCAGCACCCGGTTCAGGGCAATGGCCTGTGCCGAAGGCTGCACAAACTGCACCTGCTTGCCCAGGCCCACGTTGAAACTTTGCCAGTCCACAGCCAGCTTAGCGCTGGACTGGTTGATGACCATTTTGCTGGCGGTCTGGCTGATTTGCCCTGCACCGGCAGAGACCACTCCACCCGTGGGCAAGTCGGCCCAGGCCCCGGCATGGCTGAGCAACAAAATGGCGCCAGCAGCCAGCGCCGATAAGCCCCGTGGGCCGGCTTTGACCGATTTGCTTTTGCCTTTGCTTGAAGTCAGCTCGGAGGCGACCTGCCAAACGCAAAGACTTGCGTTCCAAACCACACGAAAAATCCGGTTAAGTGCGCCATGACCGTTCATATTGAAATACCTCGTTCAAACAAATTAAAACTGCGTTGTGCAGTGCACAAATGCGCGATATGGGAGCAAAAAATTAGAAGCGCAGGCTCAAGTTGGCCCACAGGCGCGGCGCAGCAGCGGTGTCTTCGGTTTGCGAGGCTCCGCCCAAAATAGGCCATGCCACTGCCATGTCAAGCGAATAGCCTTCAGCGGCGTACTTCACACCAAGGCCTCTGGCGCTGAGTTCGCGCACCACGGTGGTGGTGGTGTTTATGGCGGTGCCATAGTCGTAAAAAACGTAAGGCGACACCTGGGTTTTGGGAACGTTGTAAGACAGCTCGATCTGAGTTGTCCAACCGGAGTGGCCGCTGAACTCGCCCACCGGGTAGGCCCGCACGGCATTGGGGCCAGAGATTGAGATGAATTCGGTGGAATCTATTTTGTTTTCGGTGTACTGCCCGGTAAATTTCACCATGCCCTGTAGGCTTGAGGTCAAGCGCTGGATCCGGGCAATATCCACATTGAGCTTGTCAAAAAGAGGCTCGCGGGATGCGGTGGTCTGGTTGTCTTGCGTGACCCATGCGCGCATGGCTGACACCACCCCATAAGTGACACCACCGCCATTGAACTGGTCGCGCCGGTCAAAATTCATGGACAGTGGCAGTGTGTGAAGGGTGTAGCGCTCAATCTGTCCCTTGTCGTTGGTGTAGTCCTTTTGCTGCAAGGCACCGCTGAAGGTGATGTTGACGGTTTGGCTGCGAAAGGTTGGATAGGTCACCAACGCGCCAAAAATGTCAGACTTACCCGTAAAACCTGATGGGGCTAGCGTGCCACCCAGGGTGTAGGCACTATGCAGTGCAGACAGCTCCAGGCGCAGGCCATTGGCTTGGAGCGGCAGGCCGTAGGCAACTGAGGCCAGGTCGGTTTTGCCATCGGTAACCAGCCCCGTGAGCTTAATGACATCGCCAAAAATCCAATTGCGTGCCAGCTCAGCGTCGACCCTGAAGCGGTTTTGTCCGGTCATCAGGCTGCCATAGTTGTCGTAGCCCGCACTGCCTTTGAAGCGCTTGGCCTGCATCATGCGCAACTCCAGGTCACCCGCACCGGCCTTGGCACCGGGGCGAACAATGGGCACGGCGGTGTAGCCAGGAATGTCGTTCATGATGAGTGCTGCACGCTCAATGTCTTGCGAGTGCATGACATCGCCGGGTTTAAGCGCACTGATGTAGGCCTGCGCATCGGCATTGTGCTGGCGCGCAACCTGGTCCCCCAGGGTGGCAAATACATCCCCAAAATGCCCTTCGAGCACCGTGAACGCCACGCTACCATCAACAATGTCTTGCGGGGCCAGGTAGACACGGGCAAACGGATAACCCGCGTCGCGGTAAAAATTACTCAGAGTGTTGGACAAATTTTGCAAGGTGGCCAAATCAACCTGCTGGCCGATGCTGCCGCTGGCAACCAAGTTGAGCTGCTCGGTGTTGAACACGGTGTTGCCCGTATAGCGGGCCGACTTGAGTGTGAATTTTTCACCCGCAGTTTGAGCTTGCTCCCCCAGTGGTGCGCCATTCAGCATGTATCCGGGCGACGGCGGCGGCGGGGTAATACGGGACTGTGTCTGCGGAAAAAGCACACTGGCATCAGGAACCTGTTGCGCATTGGCACCAGAGACCAGTTGTGCGAGCAGCAGCGCCATGAACGATTTAAGGTGTAGGTGCGTTTTTAACAATTTCATGGGACGTGATATTTCGATGGGTTGACCTAAAACAATGATCTTCAAAGCTTTCACTGCGCGAGCTTGTCCAAAAAATGCAGTCGGCAATGACCTAGCCCAGTTTTATGGCTTTTATGCCTGTAGCCCCCACGGGTATTGCGCAAGCAGCTATTAATAAAGTAGCAAAAGCATTAGGGCGCAGGCGGCGTGGGATGCGGATCGCAGATGAGCAGATAGACGTGATTCATGCGCGATCCTTTGATGTGCAGTTCGGTAAAGAACGCAAGTGTCTCGACTATCAGAAAATTCGTCTATCGACTCCGCGAAAAAGCTATCGAAATAGCGAAGTCACCGAAAAATACATTTTCAGCAGGCTTCAGACTCCTTGAAAACGGGGGTCAGCGGCGCTGCCGGGTGAGGGTTTGCGAGGGTAGCTCACCAAATTGGCGCTGGTAGTAGCGTGCAAAGTCGCCCATATTCGGGAAGTAAGCCCCGGCCAGGGATGTGACCGATTCGAAAGGCTCGGCCTTGGCGAGACTGGCTCGAATGGCATGCAGCTTTTGCACTCTCAGCCACTGCATGGGGCTGCAGCCCAGCTGCTTTTTAAATGCCAGTTGCAGGCAGCGCGCGGACAGTCCGCTAAAGGCTTCCAAGTCGGTCAGTGTCAGACCAGCATTCATATTCGCACGCATATAGTCACACAGCTGGGCAACAAGCGCCGCACTGGCGGTGGTGCGGGGGTGGTCCGTGTGGGGTAGAAAGACTTCGGGGCGCAACATCATGGCAATGTGGCGGTAGAGCATGTCTTGCACGCCCAATTGGGTCAACACCCGGGCATCGCGCAGATGCAGGTCGATAAGCGCGCCGACGTGCTGCAAGACAGGGCCAAAAGGCTGGCCAGCCACCATAAGCGGGGCAATGCGCGGATTCTCCAGTTGCAGGTCAAGCACGGCGTTGTCCGGCAGGCCTAGCATGGCGCGTGTCGTTGCTTCCACCAAGCGTGGCTCAAACTGAAGCGAGACGTGATTACGCGTACCCCCGCCGCCCTTAAACTGGCCACAATTCTGCGGAAAATACATGCTACCCAGACCGGGGCCGCAATTGTGTGGTCGACCTTCCACGAAGCAGTTGAAATCACCAGCGAGGGGAACCATCAACGTTGCGCTTTTGACTCCAGACCGGTCGATATAGGTCGGCGACATGATAATCGCTGTCAGCTGCATCGATGGCAACTTCAAGACGCTGAGCTTGCTGCTGAAGGCGCTTGAGCTGCCAATCGGATCGTAAGCATTGACCCCTGGGGCGGCCAGGTTCATTTGATCCCCAAAAACCTTGGAATTGGTCTGTCTGGCGGCATCTTTCTCGCCAAAAAGCAACGCGGAGGTGCTGGGGGTTGTATCGGTCAGGCTCATTTTTCGCTTAAGTCATTGCTAGTTCGATTATGACGATTCACAAGCGCTGGCGGCTAAGCGTTTGCGATGGCAATTCACCAAATTAGGGTCGGTAGTAGCGCGCAAAGTTCCCAAGATTCGGGAAATAGGCCACCGCTAGGGAGGTATCCGACTCAAACGCCTCTGCGTTGGCGAGTTTGGCGCGAACAGTGTGCAGCTTTTGCTCAGTCAACCACTGCATGGGGGAGCACCCCAGCTGACTTTTAAATGCCAGTTGCAGGCTGCGCGCTGATAGGCCGCTAAATGTCTCCAGGTCGGTCAGTGTCAGACCTGATGCCAAATGCGCGTGCATGTATCCGGTTTGGTGGCTGTTTGCCGGCCTGCACGAGCGAGCAGTGCAATTTTGTATGCGCCTGATTTGCTGGCTCAGGACTGTGCCAGCCGAGCTCGACCGCCTTAACGCCTCCCTGGTCGAGTTGAATAGCCAGACGTTGGAGATGATCCGTCCCAATCGAAACTTCCCGCGAAGACATGCCATCGGTGGCGCACAGCGCCCGAGAAAGGCCTACAGATGAAACTGATCAGCCCTTAACTTCAGAATTCCTGATCCGCAAGGAATTCCGAATGGCACTAATCGCGTCTTGTAGCTGTGGCTTCCAGCCGCAGACGCTGGGGAAAGCGGCAAGATGCCGCTTCCACAAGTGCCACGCCTGATTCCGATTTTTGTCGCATTTGCTTAGCGCGGATCAGGAAGTC
>CAIYNH010000127.1 GCA_903927495.1 uncultured beta proteobacterium | reverse complement strand
TTGAGGCGTTTGACCAGCATCGAACGACCCGCAACCTGAGGTATTTCAGCAGCACTGACCACACTCTCAGGGGCATCACCGGTAAGGTGTATCGGGCAAATGTTGAGCCCCTTGGGACCGAGCTTGTCAAACCAGAACAGTGCCATCTCCGTCAGCAGGGCACCTTTGCCGGGAATGGGCTGGCCCATGATCACGTCAAAAGCACTGATGCGGTCAGAGGCCACCATCAGAATGCGGTCATCACCCACCGCGTAGTTGTCGCGCACCTTACCGCGCGCCAGCAAGGGCAGTGAAGTAATGTTGGAGGTATGCAGGACAGAATCAGAAGTGGTCATGGTGAGCAGTGCCAGTCATAAAAATTTATCTAAATATCAATTTGAGTTTGGGTTCGATGCGGGAATACGCAACAAAGCCAGGCTCGTGGGCCAATAAAAATTCATCTGCTATGCCCGCCGCGCGGGCCAGGCGATCAGCAGGTCATCAAACACGGTACGGCTTCGGCTATTCATGGCGACTCTATGGCTTCATACACCGTGGCTGTGCATGACCAAATTATCCATCAGGGAAATTGTTATTCCGTTTCCAGATCGATACGACACTAGGCGCGAAGCCGCAGACAGTGCTAACGCACGGCAAGGCGAAGCAACAAAGTGTCGGATTGATATGGAAATGGAATTAGCGTGTGCTCATGTAGGCGCGGTACAGGCAAGCATTGAGGTCACGCAAATGCTTGCGATGCTTGACGATGTCGTGGAGGCGACCCTGTCGCTCCAGGCCCAGCAAATTGACCAACAGCCGCATAGCTTGCTCTGGCGCGCTGTGCTGGCCGGTTTGAGCCAGAGCCAAATCAACCCCCAATTGGGGTTGCTGGGTCAGCACCCAGGCGGGAAACCACACCAGATCACACTCGGCCGTTGAGCCCTCCACTGGCTCAAATCCAGCATCAAACCGATCCCTCAGCCGCTGCAAACTCGGGTCGGGCGAGGCTTGAATCAACACATCAAGCCGTTTGGGCGACAACCACGCCAATTCAGCCAGCAGCGCCCAGCTTGCCTTGAGACCATACAAATGCAGCTTGGCCTGCGCCATCCACGCCAGGGGTGCCGGAATGCGCCGCCAGGACTCAATGCGCCCAACGGCATCAACCGCCGCCTGCCAGTCTCCGATGGAGAGTAGCATCGCTGCGCTGTGGTCTGCTTCGGCATCAGCGTCAAACGGTAGATGCCGGGCCCGGGCAATCAGGTCTTGCCACAACACACGTAGCCAAAGGGCCGCACCAGCTTCACCCATCTGATTTTTCGCGGCTGGCGCGATGTGCTCCAGCAAGGTCAGCCTGGCCTCCCGAAGGGAAGCGTGATCCGCAAAAGTTGCTGCGGCTTGCGATTGCTGCTGGGTTGCGTCGATGGTCTCAATCAGTGTAAGAAAAGCCGGCAGATTCGGATCATCAGGGTATTCTTGCAGCAGCTTTTGCCGTGCAACCCGTGCACCAGCGCAATCGTGCCGCGTCAACGCCTGCAACACATCATTGCGCAGCATGGTATTGCGGCTGTCATTGAATAGGTCGGGTTGCATTATTTGGTTCGGATTGCAAGCCTCACCGGATAAACTTGATGGCCCAAAAAAAAATAAATTTCATAGCAGCTTATGCTAGTGCTGCAAGCAATATGGACTGAAATAGCAATTAGAAAGCCACCCGAAGGTAGCTACTTTAGGTGATCCAAATTGACAAAAATCAGTTCACCACTTGCGCCAGTTCTCCACGGGCATATTGGCCGGCCACTACTTGCAAACTGTAAGACTTGATCTTGCTGCCTTGACCTTCGCAGCCGAACTCGAGGTAGCGTTGTTTGCACAGTGCCTTGGCGGCTTCGCGGGCTGGCTTGAGCCAATCGCGGGCATCAAATTTCTCGGGGTTCTCAAACAAATATTTACGCACTGCAGCCGTCATAGCCAGGCGGATGTCGGTGTCAATATTGATCTTGCGCACACCAAACTTGATGGCCTTTTGAATTTCTTCGACCGGCACACCATAGGTTTCGCGCATTTTGCCACCGAACTGGTTAATGATAGCCAGTGACTCCTGCGGCACACTGCTAGAGCCGTGCATCACCAAATGGGTGTTGGGAATGCGCTTGTTGATTTCCATGACCCGGTCAATTGCCAGAATGTCGCCGGTGGGCTTGCGGGTGAACTTGTATGCGCCGTGGCTGGTGCCAATGGCAATGGCCAGTGCGTCGAGTTGAGTTCGCTTGACAAAGTCGGCAGCCTGCTCGGGGTTGGTCAACATTTGTTCACGCGTCATGGTGGCATCTGTGCCGTGGCCGTCTTCCTTGTCGCCCTTCATGGTTTCCAGGCTGCCCAGGCAACCCAGTTCGCCTTCCACCGTGACACCGGTGGCATGGGCCATGTCCACCACCTTGCGGGTGACTTCCACGTTGTACTCATAGCTGGCGATGGTTTTGCCGTCGCCCTCAAGACTGCCGTCCATCATCACCGAACTGAAGCCCAGGTTAATGGCACCCTGGCAAATCGCCGGACTTTGGCCATGATCCTGGTGCATCACCAGTGGAATATGCGGATAGGACTCAATGGCGGCCTGAATCAGGTGTTTGATAAAGGCCTCACCGGCGTACTTGCGGGCACCCGCACTGGCTTGCAAAATGACCGGTGAACCCACCTCGTCAGCCGCTGCCATCACAGCCTGCACCTGCTCCAGGTTGTTGACGTTGAAGGCCGGGATGCCGTAGCCGTTGATAGCGGCATGATCGAGTAGTTCGCGCATTGAGACAAGAGCCATGATGGTGTCCTTTGAGGTTTGATAACGGGTTGGTAGCTAAAGTCAATTTTAGCTGGAGGTCGAACCTGAGACCGATAAAATCGGTGCCCTTTAAGTAAGTCCAAAGGTAAAACGATCACAATCTTGCATGTGCTTGACCACTTAATCAGAGACAACATCATGAAACTTCCAGCTGCGATCTGTTGCTACCTGCTCGTTCTCTCCCCCACCCTGGCACTTGCTCAGGGCTCCTTGACTGCTAAACCACCTGCAAAGGCTGTCAGCGCACCCGCACCGATTGGTTTCAGCCGCGAAAAAGCCACCGATATTTGCACCACGGTCCCACGCACGGAATGGTTGACCGAAGACGAAATGAAACTGTTGGCGGAGCACCGTGGCTACCGCATCAAAACCTTCAAACTGGCCAAAGGTGACTGCTACGAAGTCTACGGCTTTGATCGCGCCGGGCGCATTGTGGAGGCTTACTTCAACCCCGCTACCAGCCGCCTGGTGCGCCAAAATATTGCCCAATAGTGCACCCTTGCGGTGACAGCCCCCCCCGCCTAAGCCATGAAACCCACAGACAGCGACCCGCTGGACCAACAGGTTAGCAGCACCCTGCAAGACTCATGGCTGGGCATGTTTCTGACCGAGCTGTTTCAGGGTGTCAGCCTATTGGCTCTGCTGCTGTTGCTGCTGGAGGCGATCTGGGACTGGGCCGGGATGTTCAGCAAACCCGATATTTATGTACTTTTTGTGATGCTGATGGCGCAAAGTGCCGGGCTCGCTCAACGTCAGTTCAATGGCTTGACCAACTACTGGTGGACCCGTGTGATTGGGCTGCTGTGTTATGCGGTGGTCGAATCGCTGCTTGAAGGCAGCGACTTTTTTGCCCAACCTAAACATGTGACTTTTATCGTGCTAACGCTGGTTTTTGTGCTCGGACGATCACTTGAATGGCGCGAAGACGCACCCTGGCAAGTCATGCTTGGCACCGTCTTGTCACGCGCCGCGCAAGGTTTGGGACCGCTGTTTTTTTACATCGCGCTAGATCTCCGGGATCAGCCTTGGTTGGAAGGTTTTATACACTTTTTCCAATCCGCACCGCACGCATTCCTCTTGGCGCTGGGTCTCACGCAAGTCGGC
>CAIYNH010000126.1 GCA_903927495.1 uncultured beta proteobacterium | reverse complement strand
GCCGGTTGTCGTGCCCTATGTACCGCCAGGTGTGTCACAGTCACTTGTCACGGCTGTAGTGCTCAGCGTTTTGGTAGTGGCGCTCATATTGCCCATGCTGCTGCGGCTTAACCGCAAGGTGCAGTACGCGGAAAAGGCCATCGATAGCACCAACGAAGGCTACTGGGTCATTGACGCTAACGGCGACTTTGTTGACGTGAACCCAGGCTACTGCCGAATGATGGGCTACAGCCGAGCCCAGATTATGCAAATGTGCATAGCCGACTTCGAGGCGGTTGCCACCATGGACAACATCCGGGCGCAGATCCGGAGGATCATCTTGAAAGGCTACGAGCAATTCGAGACGCGCCACCGGCACCGTCAAGGGCACTGGATTGAGCTGGAAATCACCGTCACCGGCGTGGACGACCGCTACCTCGTTGCTTTTCTGCGTGACATTGGTGAGCGCAAGACTGCAGACGCAGCATTGCGCGCGGCCACCCAGTTGGCCGAACAGGCCAATCAGGCGAAGAGTGAGTTCCTTGCAAACATGAGTCATGAAATTCGCACGCCAATGAATGGCGTGTTAGGGCTCACTGAGCTCGTGCTCGACTCACCTCTGGAGCCTCAGCAACGCGAATACCTCGGAATGGTAAAGAGCTCTGCGACATCGCTGCTGGCGATTCTCAACGACATACTGGATCTGTCGAAAATTGAAGCAGGAAAAATGACTATTGAACAAGTGCCCTATGTACCGGCGGACGTGCTGCGCGCTGCTACCCTGGCTACACGCGTCCGTGCGGATTCGAAAGGCCTTTCACTGCGCTGCGATTTAGACCCGAGCTTGCCTGCTAAGGTAATGGGCGACCCAGTGCGCCTGCGCCAGATCGTGCTGAACCTCTTTGATAACGCCATCAAGTTCACCGAGCACGGATCAGTCCATTTGGACGCGCGCGCCCAACTCAAGACACCCGGGACATGGGAACTTATTGTCAGTGTGCGGGACACCGGCATTGGTATACCCGCTGAAAAACAACAGCTTATCTTCCAGTCCTTCACTCAGGCCGATACCTCGACTACGCGCAAATACGGTGGTACCGGGCTTGGCCTGACAATTTGCTCCTATCTAGCAGGGCTTATGGGTGGGCGCATCTGGCTTGAGAGCGAAACGGGAAAAGGCACTTGCTTCCATTTCATGGTGCAGGTTCTGGAACTGCAGACTGACCAATCAGCTACGGATTCGATATGCATTGACGCGCGCCAATCCGCTACCACTGAACCGGTACCTGAGTTGGCAGCAGCCATGCGCTCGATGCTGATTTTGTTGGCGGAAGACCAACCCATCAACCAGCGCCTGGCCGTCACTCTGCTTGAACGTTGGGGCCACAAAGTCGTACTGGCACAGGACGGCGCAGAAGCTGTTGAATTTTTTGGGCAGCAGGCCTGGGACTTGGTACTTATGGACATGCAGATGCCACGAATGGACGGGCTGGAGGCCACTCGCGCAATACGTGCGGCAGAGGCGGGACACAGGCACACACCGATCGTCGCAATGACGGCCAATGCAATGAATGCTGACCGCGATGCCTGCCTGAAGGCAGGCATGGATGCCTTCCTAACCAAGCCGTTCAACATTGCCCAACTCAAGGACACCATCGAACAGGTAGCGCATGGCACTCTGCTCGCTGCCAACGACGCGCTGACTGCGGCTTAAGTGCAAACGACCACGCTTATCGGTCAGCACAAAAAAGTTATTCCCTTCGCTATCCGCGCAAACCATTGATTTTGTTGAAGATTCTTCGATAGGACCGCTTTGGTCTGTCTGAAGAAT
>CAIYNH010000125.1 GCA_903927495.1 uncultured beta proteobacterium | reverse complement strand
GGACTGGAAATCTCGGTTGTGCCGCGTAAGCAGTCAGCCACGAACGACAAGTTACGGGTTGTCCGTCAGACATCGTTGAAGAGTGCGCATGTGGCTCCGCCATGACCTCGGCGCTGAATTACCCACTTGGCCACACGAATAGCTCAGTGATGAAATTCTAGACGCGGAGGTTTCTTTGATGAAGAATGCCAACCACGCGCCATCTTTTCGAAAATTGAATTTGGGGGCTGCCATGAAGAGTAGTTTCTGGTCGGTGTTTGCGTTGCTGCTATTGGGGTTTGAATGCACATTCGCAGGCACCTTTGAGGATGGAGTCGCCGCATTCGAAGCAAAGGACTCAGTGGTGGCATTAAGGCTCCTTGTGCCTCTGGCTGAACAGGGCGATAGGCAGTCACAGTTTATCGTTGGGTCGATTTACTATCGCGGTATCGGAGTTCCTCAAAATGAAACTCAGGCTTTGAAATGGTTGCGCATGGCCGCAGAGCAAGGGACGCCTGAGGCGCAATTCAATGTTGGTAACTTGAACTTTTACGGCAAAAGAACTCCGCATAATGCCGTCGAATCAGTAAAGTGGTGGCGTTTGGCAGCCGAAGGCGGTCATGCTGGAGCACAGACAAATATGGGCTATGCCTACGAAATGGGCATTGGCGTCAAGTTGGACTATGTAGAGGCTGTCAAATGGTACAAATTGGCCGCAAACCAGAATCATCCACAAGCTCAACATAGTCTGGCTGCCGCCTATCAGTGGGGTCATGGTGTGACCAAGGATGACGCTGAGGCGGCCAGGCTATATCGTTTAGCAGCCGAACAAGGAATTGCAAGCTCGCAAGCCATGCTTGGAGGAATTTACTTGAACGGGCAAGGCGTGGAAGTCGATTATGGCGAAGCACTAAAGTGGACGCGATTGGCCTTTGCCCAGGCGGAACTCCCTGCAATTGTGTACATGGGTTTGATGTATCTAGAAGGCAAAGGCGTTTCTCAAGACTATCTTCGCGCCTACACGTGCTTTGACATGCTCGCAGATTCAGACGACAAGGGGCTTGTGGATTTCGCATCGCAAAAGTTAAGGGATTTAGCTGGCCGCATGCAGTCCAAGCAAATTACTGATGCCAAAGAACTCTCCAAAGCTTGTCGTCAGAGAAAGTTCAAGGACTGTTTATGAAACGGAAGTCTGCCCGCAGCTAGCAAGCGATGCCCATTCATTTCATTTTTTTCTTGGCAAAAAACAACGTGATATTTCAGTTTCTTATTCCGATTGGAGCCAGTGGCTTACTCCTTCTAACAGCCTGTGCGTCAACTCCAATGGAAACATCCGTTTCATCAGTATTGCAGCGGGACGTGACAAATACCTTAATGATGGCTGATTCGGCTATGGACTTGGCGTGTAAGCAGCGGAAGGTCTTGAGTACTGAAATTATTGAAGTCAGCCCAGATGGAAAATCAGGAGTCGAGCGTTGGACCATCGAGAGATGCGGCAAGCTAGTCGCTTACCGGGTCACGCTTGTCCCCAGTTCCATGGGTGGTACCGACTTTGGCGTCAAATTTGAAAAGTAATTTCCTTACCAATGCAAAAATTCCAGTGAAAGTAACGAAAACGATTGTGAATGAATGCTTTCCAAAGTTCGGTTTTGAGCAGGCAGATCGCAACGTCTTAGTACCACTTCCAGCCCGTCAACGACGGCTGACTTGAGGTGGTTTAATTGCCCATGCCCTTATCTGTTTTTACAAAGAGAAAACAATCATGGCCGGAGTGAAAGACAAGGTGGCG
>CAIYNH010000124.1 GCA_903927495.1 uncultured beta proteobacterium | reverse complement strand
CTCAAATTGCTTTCGGTTCACGCCAGATTTTTGGTGTGATGTTGGAGAGCCATTTGATTTCGGGTGCCCAAAAGTTCACACCTGGCAAAGACAAGTCGGAGAAACTCGAATATGGCAAAAGCATTACCGATGCCTGCCTGGGCTGGGATGACTCGTTGGCCTCGCTGGAGGTGCTGTCGCAAGCTGTAACGGTACGCCGGCAGGCCTGATTGTTTTATGCTAAATATAGGCGATGAGGCATGTCTGACAAGTGTTGGTTGCTAGCTAATTTGTAGCGACTTGAGCAGTTTCGCATGCACCCCGCCAAAGCCGCCATTGCTCATGCACAGGATGTGGTCGCCGGGTTTGGCTTGCACGCTGACCTGCACCACCAGTTCCTCGATGTTGTTGGCGACGCTGGCACGTGCGCCCATGGGAGCCAACACCTCGCAGGCGCTCCAGTCCAAACCGCCACTGTGGCAAAACGCCAGGTCAGCCTGCTCCAGACTCCAGGGCAATTGGGCCTTCATGGTGCCGAGTTTCATGGTGTTGGAGCGCGGTTCAAACACCGCCAGAATGCGCTCACCGGGCTTGAGTGTTCGACGCAGTCCGTCAATGGTGGTGCGGATGGCGGTTGGGTGGTGCGCGAAGTCGTCATAAACGGTGATCTGGCTGCCACCGGTTGTGACACTGCCGCGCACTTCCATGCGCCGTTTCACGTTTTGAAAAAACGCTAGGGCCTGTGCCGCAAACTCAGGTGATACGCCGACGTGGTGGGAGGCGGCAATGGCCGCCAGTGCATTGAGCTGGTTGTGAACTCCGCTAAGTTGCCATTTGACGTGGCCCGCGATATGACCTTGGTACAGCACGTCAAAATCAAGGGGCTCACCGAGCGATGCAAAGTCACTGACCGTGCTGCCGAAACTGCGTACATCACTCCAGCAGCCCATGTGCAAGACACGCGCCAAACTTTCTTCCAGAGCGTTAACCACGACCAGCCCGGTACCGTGCATGCCTCTCCCAGGTACCGTGCGAACCAGATGATGGAACTGTCGCTCAATGGCAGCCAGATCTTCAAAAATGTCGGCGTGGTCGAATTCAAGGTTGTTGAGCACCGCAGTGCGCGGCCGATAGTGAACAAATTTGCTGCGTTTGTCAAAAAATGCTGTGTCGTATTCGTCGGCTTCAATGACAAAGGTTTTGCCTTGCCCGAGTCTGGCAGAAACACCAAAGTTCAGAGGAACTCCCCCCACCAGAAAACCTGGTTGCAGTCCAGCGTGCTCCAAAATCCAAGCGGTCATGGCCGTGGTGGTGGTTTTGCCATGCGTTCCAGCGATCGCAATGACGTGCCGGCCTTGTAAGACATGCTGTGACAACCATTGTGGGCCACTGGTATAGGGCAAACCGGCATCCAGAATGGCTTCCATCAGAGGAAACTTGGGGCTGCCGTCGGCCAGATGCGCGCGGCTGACTACGTTGCCAATGACAAATAGATCTGGCGCTAGTGCTATTTGTTCAGCACCAAAACCCTCGATCAGGTCTATCCCCAGTGCCCGTAGTTGGTCACTCATGGGAGGATAAACGCCGGCATCGCAGCCGGTCACCTGATGACCGGCTTCGCGGGCCAAGGCGGCCAAGCCTCCCATGAAGGTGCCGCAAATACCTAAGATGTGAATATGCATGGACGGATTTTAGGGGCCTGCCGGGTGACTGATCTCTGCGCTCAACCCTAGTCTGGGTTGCCTCCAAGAATCGAGGCAGAATGGGCGCATATGAACGATCTCAAATACGAAATTGCGGAGCACACTGCGAGACTGGTGGTGGAGGATGGAATGGAATATGGCCCAGCCAAACGCCGAGCTGTCAAGCAACTGGGTTTGACCGGGCGTTGTCCACTTCCTGGCAATGACGAGATTGAAGATGCGGTGGCAGCTTACATCGCCCTATATTGTGCTGAGTCTCAGGCCGTTGAGTTGCTGGCTTTGCGCCGCTTGGCCTTGCTATGGATGGATCGACTGGCGGCATTCCGGCCCCACCTTGGCGGCTCGGTGTGGTATGGGACGGCGACCCGCTTGTCTGATATTTATCTACAGTTATTTTGTGATGACAGTAAATCAGCTGAGATTGCACTGATCGACCAGCGTCAGCGATATGTACCCCGCACCCTCAAGGGTTTTCATGGAAAATCGGTCGAATGTTTGAGTGTTCATGCCTTTTGCCCGGAACTGCATGAGGAAGTTGGCGTGCATTTGCTGATTTATGACCGTGATGATATTCGCGGTGCTTTAAAGCCAGATGCCAAAGGGCGTACACCGCGTGGTGATGCCGATGCCGTGCGACATATATTGAAAGTTTTACATGATTGATCGTGCCTCGTTGCTTTCGCGCCGAAGCTGGCTTTGGGCCCTGGCTGGCGTGAGCACCGCCGCGGGATTTGGTCTGGCCTGGCGCAAGCAACACCCAGATCAACCCACGGCCGAAGAACTTGCAATCTGGCAACTTGATTTGCCGCAGATCAACGGTACTTTGTTGGCTTTGTCAGTTTTCAAAGGGAAACCACTGGTGCTTAATTTTTGGGCCACCTGGTGCCCGCCTTGTGTTGAAGAGTTGCCGTTATTGAGCGCCTTCTACTCTGAAAACAAGAGCATCGGTTGGCAAGTTCTTGGATTTGCTGTGGATCAGGAAGCCCCTGTAAAGCGTTTTCTGAGCGCAACGCCCTTGTCGTTCCCGGTGGCTTTGGCGGGCTCACAAGGTCTTGAGCTGAGTCGATCGCTGGGGAATTTGAGTGGAGCACTGCCATTTACTGTGGTATTTGGCCCGTCTGGGAGAGTGGTGCACCGTAAAATTGGCAGACTGTCACCCAGCGATATAGCCGCATGGAAGCAGTTTGTAGTTTAGTTGGTAGTCCCTTTGGGTTGTAGAATGCAAGAAGTTAACCTTGTTTACTGAAAATTATTGCATTTTTGCTGAAATTTAAGTGAATTTCCCTTGGTTGTTTCCTATTCTTCGTTGGAGCCCTTATGGATCTTAGAAAACTTAAAACCCTGATTGACCTGGTATCAGAGTCAAACGTTTCCGAGCTTGAAATTACTGAAGCTGAAGGCAAGATACGGATTGTCAAAGGGGGTGGCGCTGTTATGCAGCCCTACTATCCGGCTGCGGCCATGGCAGCGCCTTTGGCACCTGTTGCTGGCGGGGTGCCAGCTGCTGCTGCATTGGCTCCGGTAGCCGTTGAGGCACTGCTCGAACACACGGTCAAGTCTCCGATGGTGGGCACTTTTTACCGATCAGCCTCGCCCGGAGCAAAAGTTTTTGCAGACGTTGGCGACACGGTGAAGCAGGGCGACACCATTTGCATCATTGAAGCCATGAAAATTCTCAACGAAATTGAATCTGACAAAACCGGCACAGTCAGGCGCATTTTGGTTGACAACGGTCAGGCCGTGGAATACGGACAGCCCTTGTTTGTCATTGACTGATGTCAGGTTCAATCCATGTTTAAAAAGATTTTGGTTGCCAATCGGGGCGAGATTGCCTTGCGAATTCAGCGTGCATGTCGTGAGCTTGGTGTCAAGGCCGTGATGGTTTATTCCGAAGCCGACCGCGAGGCCAAATATGTCAAGTTGGCTGAAGAGGCCGTGTGTATTGGTCCGGCTTCGTCGACGCTGAGTTACCTGAATATGCCGGCCATCATTTCGGCGGCTGAGGTGACAGATGCTGAAGCGATTCATCCCGGATATGGTTTCTTGAGCGAAAACGCTGACTTCGCTGAGCGAGTTGAACGCAGTGGTTTTCAGTTCATTGGCCCGACACCGGAATCGATCCGCATCATGGGCGACAAAGTGTCGGCCAAACAGGCCATGATTAAAGCGGGTGTACCCTGTGTACCGGGTTCGGAGGGAGAGTTGCCTGACGATCCGCTTCAAATCAGGCGCATCGCTAAATCAATTGGTTACCCGGTCATTATCAAAGCCGCTGGGGGTGGTGGTGGCCGCGGTATGCGGGTGGTACATACCGAGGCAGCGTTGGTCAATGCGGTGGCGATGACCAAGAATGAAGCCGGTGCAGCCTTCGGCAATCCGGCGGTGTACATGGAGAAGTTTTTGCAGAATCCACGGCACATTGAAATTCAGATCTTGGCCGACAAGTACAAGAATGCTGTTTATTTGGGTGAGCGTGATTGTTCCATGCAGCGGCGGCACCAAAAGGTAATTGAGGAGGCACCAGCCCCTGGTATTCCACGAAAAATTATCGAACGTGTGGGTGATCGCTGTGTTGCGGCCTGCAAGAAAATTGGTTATCGGGGTGCCGGAACGTTTGAGTTTTTGTATGAAGATGGTGAGTTTTATTTCATTGAGATGAATACCCGGGTTCAGGTTGAGCACCCCGTGACGGAAATGACCACAGGCATTGACATCGTCAAGACCCAGATCATGGTCGCGGCAGGGGAAAAATTGCCATTTACCCAGCGCCAGATACAGATTCGTGGTCACGCCATTGAGTGCCGTCTGAACGCTGAGGATGCCTATAAATTTATACCTTCACCAGGACGTATCACCATGTGGCACGCACCGGGTGGGCCCGGTGTAAGGGTCGATTCGCACGTCTACACCAACTATTTTGTACCACCAAATTATGACTCAATGATCGGCAAGATCATCGTCCACGGTGATACCCGTGAACAGGCGTTGGCTCGCATGCGGACCGCCCTGGCTGAGACCGTGGTGGAAGGCATCAACACCAATATTGCTTTGCACCGGGATCTGATGGTCGATGCCAAGTTCATGGAGGGTGGCACCAACATTCATTATCTTGAGGGATGGCTGGTAGACCATGTACGCTGAGCGGGCTTGTCATGTTTGAACTTCAATTGATGTGCCCGGAGCATCGGGTTGAGACCTTGAGTGACGCTCTTGATGCCCTGGATGCACTGAGTGTGAGTGTGGACGATGCCGATGCGCAAACGGATGCTGAACAGGCACTGTTTGGTGAGCCGGGCATGCCACCACCCAAGGACGGTTGGCAGCGGTCTCGCGTACTGGCCTTGTATGACAGCCGGGCTCAAGCCGAAGAGGCACTGGTTTTATTGCAGGCGCAGGATTTTTTTGCAGATTGTGAATGGCTGGGGTTGCAAGAAGTGCCAGAACAGGACTGGGTCCGGTTGACGCAGTCACAGTTTGCTCCGGTAGAGATCACCGCTGACTTTTGGATTGTTCCGACTTGGCACGAACCTCCCGAACAGGCCCGCCTGGTGATCAGGCTGGACCCCGGTTTGGCCTTTGGCACCGGCACCCATCCAACCACAAGAATGTGCTTGCGCTGGATTGCGGGGTGCGAAAAACGTGCACTCCCCGGCACTGAACCCAACTTGGGTCGGGTACTTGACTATGGCTGTGGCTCAGGAATATTGGCGATCGGTGCCGCCAAATATGGTGCAAGCGACATTGATGCGGTTGATATTGACCCGGCGGCTGTGCAAGCCACGGTGTTAAACGCCCAAGCTAATCATGTGAGAGTGCGATCAGGGTTGCCGGAGTCGGTTTCAGGTGTTTACCAAACCGTGCTAGCCAATATATTGGCCACGCCTCTGAAAGTGTTGGCGCCCTTGCTATGGTCACGTGTTTGCGTGGGTGGTTCTCTGGTGCTGGCAGGCATACTTGCACGGCAGGCCGATGAATTGACGGAAGCTTATGCGCCCTATTGCAAGTTGGCGGTAACTGACACCGAGGACGGTTGGATATTGATGACAGCCGAGCGGTGAACGTGGTTTTTGACACACGGCCAAGTGACCTTGTAACTTATGAGCTTGATCACCCGCTGCCCAGCTTGCAACACCCTGTACAAGGTGGTGCCAGATCAATTGCGGATTTCCGAAGGCTGGGTCAAATGCGGACAATGCAGCGAAATTTTTGATGCTTCACAGCATTTGTTTCAATCTGAGGCGCAACTTGCTGCGGCACTGAAACATCCTTTCACGGATGAATACAGTTCGGTAGCAGCAGATACCACAGTTACTGCGCAAGTTGAGCCGGACATTGGATCGCTGATTTCAACGTTTGATCATGGAGCCTCACTCGCACTGACTGATTCAAATCCGCAAAGCCAGACATCTGCGGACACTGAACTGCTGGAGCAGCCTTACATTGAAATACATCCTGAT
>CAIYNH010000123.1 GCA_903927495.1 uncultured beta proteobacterium | reverse complement strand
GCCATTGAAAGAAACTATCCGCGGCTTCAAGATGATTTGTAGCGGTGAGCTAGATCACTTGCCAGAACAAGCGTTCTACATGGTGGGCACCATTGACGAAGCATTTGAGAAAGCCAAGAAGGTTTAACTTATGAACACCATCCACGTTGATGTGGTGAGTGCCGAAGAATCTATTTTCTCGGGCGAAGCACGCTTTGTCGCGCTGCCCGGTGAGGCTGGAGAACTAGGTATTTACCCACGCCACACGCCGTTGATCACGCGAATCAGAGCGGGTTCGGTTCGCATTGAACTGGCTGACGGCAGCGAAGAGTTTGTTTTTGTTGCCGGTGGCATACTCGAGGTGCAACCTGATTGCGTTACGGTCCTGTCTGACACCGCCATTCGGGGTAGGGATTTGGATGACGAAAAAGCCAATGCTGCGAAAGTTGCTGCTGAAGAGGCTATCAAAAATGCCAAGACAGATATCGACTTGGCTAGAGCATCGTCAGAGTTGGTCATCATGGCGGCTCAAATTGCGGCCTTACGCAAATACCGCTTGAAGAAATAGGTTTCTCCCAATCGGCTGCCGAATTCAGTATTCGGCAATCGATGCTACTTGTTTTATAGCTGTGATCGCTAGTGGCAAATAGGTGAACTGATGTTTTCTAAGTCACTTTGAAGTTGCTTTTCGCAATACAGCCATGGTGAGACGTGACACACAAGTTAACTCACCTTCATCGTTTCTCATGTCGATTTGCCACACTTGTATAGTGCGACCGATATGTATGGGCTTTGCAATGCCCGTTACCCAACCGCTTTTGGCTCCACGCAAATGGTTAGCATTGATGTCAAGGCCGACCGCGTGATTATTTATTGGGCAGGCGTAATTTGCGGCCACTGAGCCCAGGGTTTCAGCGAGAACGACACTGACACCCCCATGCAGCAGACCGAATGGCTGGCGTGTGCGCGCATCGACCGGAACCCGTGCTGTGATGAAATCGTCGCCAACCTCTAAAAACTCAATACCCAAGTGGCTTGTCGCTGTGCCGGCACTAATACGCGTAAGTTCTGCCACTGAGACAGCTTGTTGCCAGATAGGCATGTAAAGACTCCTAAACGAGAAAAGGTGGCAGCACTATAGTCAAGTGCACGCCACCTTTTATTGAAGTGCAGTCGCCTGCGCTACATCATGCCCAGCATGCGTGGGAACCAGGTCGACAAACCCGGCCAGTAAGTGACAATAAGCAGAAACCCCAGCATCGACAGCAACCATGGCCAGACGGCGACCGTCAATTCTGTGATTCCCATCTTGGTGATCCCTGAGGCGACGTACAGGTTAAGGCCAACGGGCGGGTGGCACATGCCAACTTCCATATTAACAACCATGATGATGCCGAAATGCACCGGGTCAATACCCAACTTCATGGCCACAGGAAACAATATCGGAGCAAAGATCAGCACAATGCTGGATGGCTCCATAAAGTTGCCCGCGAGCAGCAGCATCACATTGACCGCTAGCAGGAAGGTGATCATGCCCAAGCCATTGCCCAGCATCCAATCGGCCAGGGCTTGAGGTATATTTTCGTTGGTCATGATGAACGAGAACAGCACCGCGTTGGTAATGATGTACAGCAACATGGCCGACATGTTTGCCGAACTCAGCAGCACCCTTGGTACGTCTTTCAGTCGCATGTCTTTGTACACAAATACCGCAACCACAAATGCGTACACAGCGCTCATGGCTGCCGCCTCGGTGGGCGTAAACATGCCGGTGTATATCCCACCCATGACAATCACGATCAGCAGCAAACCCCAGGCAGAGGCCTTGAATGCAATCAGCCGTTGAGACCAGGTGGCCTTGGGTAAACGAGGATAGTTGAACTTGCGTGCACGGTACCAAGTCACACCACCCAGAACACAGGCCAACGCCAAACCAGGGATCACTCCGGCCATGAACAAGGCCCCCACCGAGGTGTTGGTAGCTACGGAGTACATCACCATCACAATGCTGGGCGGAATCAGAATCCCAAGCGCACCGGAGGTAGTGATCACGCCCGCACCGAAGCTCTTTGGAAAGCCAGCCTTGGTCATGGCCGGCAGCAAGATCGAGCCAATTGCCACCACTGTGGCCGGCGAGGACCCCGAAACGGCGGCAAACAAGGCGCAAGCCATCACTCCTGCAAGTCCCAGGCCACCATACCAGTGACCGACCATACTGGATGCAAAGTTGATCATGCGTCGGGCTACGCCCCCATGAGTCAGAAAGTTACCAGCCAATATGAAGAACGGAATCGCCATGATTTCGAACTTTTCAATCCCGGTAAACAACTTGAGCGCTACCGACTCCAGCGGCACATGGGTAAATCCAAACAAGAATGTTAAGACCGTGAGACCCAAGGAGATCGAGATCGGCATGCCGGTCAGCATCAGCACCAGCAACAGGACAAAAATGATGGCGGCGTTCATTTGGCAACCTCTTCTTCCAGACCATCCACATGGCCATGGTCATGGTGCGGCAATTCACCTGTTTTGATAAAACTTATCATTACCTGAATAAAACGGAAACACATCAAGCCAGTACCCAGCGGCACCGCGCTGTACACCATCCAGGTGGGCCATTCAAGATCAGGGGTTGTAGGACCTTCCGGTATCCCTTCGAGTGATAGGCCCAGAACTTTGAACCAAGCATGATGAGCCCCGTTTTCCCAGACGAAGCCAGAAGCAAGAGCACCCACAATCCCGGTAAATACAACGCCAGCACATAGTCCAAAAATGATGAATTTTCTGCGCATCTTGTCGTCCAGCCGATTAATCAGCACGTCCACCCCGACGTGAATTCCGGTGCGTACCCCATAGGCGGCACCAAACTTACACATCCAGACAAACATAATGATGGTGAGCTCTTGCGCCCAACTCATGCTGATGGATAGCAGCCAGTCTTGCAGGCCAGGAATCGCAATGCCAGCCATGTAGCGGTGCACCACCGCTACAAAGATGATCAGCGTCGCAGCGCCCATCAGGAAGGTGACCAGCCACTCTTCCAGGTGATCGAGAAATTTCATGGTTTGAACTCCGACGTTGGGTCAGATAATTTTGGGACTGATATCAAGCCAGCTCAGAGCTTGGAAGGATCAAATCCTGTGGCCTTGTAAAACTCTTGCAGGGTGTCTTTGCCGACCCGATCAGCCATCTTGATGTGGACGGGGGCCATGGCTTTTTTCAGGGCAAAGCGCTCTTCTTTACTAGGTTCATAAACAATGGTCTTGCCACTCTTTTTAACACCAGCCAAAGACGCGTCGTTTTCTTCCTGAGCAATCTTATTGGCAAAAACGGTCGACTCCTTCATGGCCTGCTCCAACTGACCGCGTACGTCAGCGGGTAATCCATCCCAGAATTTTTTGTTGACAATGACCGCGTAGCCCAAGTACCCATGATTGGTGAGCGAAAGGTGCTTTTGCACCTCGTGCATTTTCTGGGTGTAGAAGTTAGAAATCGGGTTCTCGGTGCCATCCACCACGCCGGTTTGGAGTGCTTGGTAGACCTCTGAAAAAGCCATGACCTGTGCTATGCCACCGATTGAGCGAATCTGCTCTTCCAGCACTTTGGAGGACTGAATGCGAAATTTTTTCCCTTTGTAATCGGCAACATTTTTCAAGGGAGTATTTGCAGAAAACGACTTAAAACCGTTATCCCAGTAGGCCAAACCCTTGATCCCCTTAGGTTCCAGCTTGGCCAGCATGTTGGCTCCGACAGGGCCCTGGGTGATGGCGTGCAATTCAGCTGTGTCATCAAACATGAAAGGAAAGTCAAAAGCTTCAAACTCTTTCACACCCAAGGGGCCAAACTTCGCCAGTGAAGGTGCCAGCATTTGGACGGAACCGATCTGCAAGGCTTCCATTTCTTCTTTGTCCTTGTACAAGGCACTGTTCGCGTAGACCTCAACTTTGACCTTGCCCTTGGTGAGTTCTGCGGCTTTTTTGGCGAAGAACTCGGAGGCCTTTCCTTTTGGCGTATCGGCTGCAACCACGTGACTGAACTTGATCACGGTCTGGGCGCTCACGCTACAACCAATAGCCAGTAGAAAGCTGGCGAGTACAAATTTCAATTTCATGAATATCTCCTGAATAGGTGTTGCTGGAAAACTGACCTGTGAAGATTAACTCCCACTTCAACGCAGGGCAACTGTGGTCTTCAACAGCTAGGGTTTACCCGAAATATCTAATTCAGAGCTTCGCGCATGGCCCGCAACCAGGGCTCGCCGATGCGCTTGGCCAGTGACAGATGCACCGGTTCAACAGCCTGACGCAATCGCGAGCGCTGGCCAACTGTCAGAGTGTGGACGCGGGTGGTATTGCTTGCTCGTAAGGCTGTCAGTGCATTGTCATTTTGGCGATCGGCGATTCTGTTGCCGAAAGCCAGCGCTTCTTGCAAGGCGTGTTCAAGCAACGCACGATCAGATGCCGCAAGGCTCAACCAAAAGCGCTGATTGGTCACCACCGCGTAGCCCAAATAACCGTGGTCAGTGAGGCTCAAGTCACTTTGCACCTGGTGCATGTTCTGCGTCCAGAAGTTGGAGATCGGATTCTCGGTGCCATCCACCACACCGGAGGCCAACGCATTGCGGGTTTCACTGAAAGCCAGTGTCACGGGCTGCGCTCCAAGTGCGCGCATTTGCGCGGCGATCACCAGTGAGGACTGAACCCGCATCCGCAAGCCGACAAAATCAGTTGGAGCAAGCAAGGGCCGATTGGCACTCATTTGCT
>CAIYNH010000122.1 GCA_903927495.1 uncultured beta proteobacterium | reverse complement strand
TGGACTGTCTTCGTTGCGCTCGCCTCACTCGGCGTTGCGCTGCTAGTCAGCAGCTCGGTCTGGGGTGGCATCGCAAGCAGCAAGCACAATCTGTCGGCCAGTGGGCCTGGCACGATCAAGGCCAGCAGCGAGTCGCAGATCTGCGTGTTTTGTCATGCACCGCACAATAATTCACCAAGCACGCCGCTGTGGAATCGACAAAATCCTGGCAGCACCTATACCCCCTATACCAGTTCAACCACCAAGGCCGCAACCGGTCAGCCGTCACGCGGATCACTGCTGTGCCTGAGTTGCCACGATGGCACCATTGCGCTGGGTCAGGTGTTAAACCGATCTTCGCCGATTTCGATGGTGGCAGGAGTGACAACGATGCCAGTCGGCTCAGCCAGCCGCTTGGGCGCAGACCTTTCGGGCGACCACCCCATTTCATTTGCCTACACCTCAGCGCTTGCTGCATCCCGCGGCGAATTGGCTGACCCTGCGCGACTCACGGGCGCGGTACGTCTGGACAGCAGCGGACAAATGCAGTGCAGTGCCTGCCACGATGCGCACAACGACAGCAATGGCAAATTTCTGGTCATGCCCAATACCGGCTCGGCCTTGTGTCAAACCTGTCATCTCAAAAACTACTGGAGTGGCAGCGATCACAAGCTTTCAAACAAAACCTGGAATGGCATTGGCACCGATCCCTGGCCGCATACCAGCGTCAGTACGGTCGCCGCCAATGCCTGTGAGAACTGCCACCGTCCGCACACCGCTGCCGGCAAGAAATGGCTGCAGAACGCAGCCACCGAAGAAGGCAATTGCTTCCCATGCCACAACGCCAACGTGGCAACCAAGAATATTCAAACTGAGTTCAACAAGAGCTCGATCCACCCAGTTGCTAGTACCACCGGTGTGCATGAACCAGCCGAGGCTGGGGTTGTGAGCGCACGTCATGTGGAATGCGTCGATTGCCACAATCCGCACGCCAGCAATGCAAGTGCGGGCACGCTGCCTGGCTCGCTGATCGGCGTGCGCGGCATCAATATCAACGGAGTCGAAGTCAACCCGTCCACTGCCGAGTACCAGATATGCTTTCGCTGTCATGCCGACAGTCTCAACAAGCCGGCACCAAAAACCGCGCGTATTACCGGCCAGAACAATACTCGACTGGATTTTCTGACCTCCAACAAATCATGCCACTCGGTGGCGGGTCTCTGCTCGCAAGTCAGCCCTGCCTCTGTTCTGGTCGCACCTTGGTCGAGTGCCAGCATCCTGAAGTGCGGCGACTGCCACAACAACAACGCCGGCCCCGGCAACAACGGTACCGGCCCGGCGGGCCCGCACGGGTCAAGCAACCCGAGCCTGCTCGAGCGCTCTTACAGCGGCACCAGGCCTGCTATGTGCGCCAAATGCCATACCACCACCTATGTCAAGTTCAATGGCGGCAACGGCCATAGCAAGCACACCAGTGATGTTGGGGCGACCTGCAACACCTGCCACGACCCACACGGATCAAGCACTTACCCATCCATGATCAATTTCGACACCAGCCTGGTGAGCTTTCGCGGGTTCAAACCCGCCAGCGCAGGTCAGGCCAACAACGGCACTTGCAACCTGACTTGCCATGGAAAAAACCACGGCAACAGTTGCAGCTACACCGGATGTTGAAGTGAGCAGTGGAATTTTTGAAGTTGAAGTCAGAGGTTTACCCGAAGACCTTGTTCGATTGTTCCAAGTTTGCAGCTCATACATGGCCGCTTTGGATGCGGCCTGGGTGAATGAAATATTTGGCCATTCGCTGATTATTTAAAACAAAAAATACCGCTGTGACAGCGGCAGACTTGCTGCCGCCTCACAGGTCAGCAACTGGCCGTCGGCGCGCACGCTGTAGGTCTGGGGGTCAATTTCCATGCTGGGCAGATAGTGGTTATGCACCATGTGCTGCTTGCGAACCCCGCGAATGTTTTTAACGGCGCTTAAAGTTTTATTCAGGCCAAAACGTTCTTTGATGCCAGCGTTCAAACCGGCTTGCGAGACAAAGCTCAATGAACCCCGCGTGAGGGCCCCGC
>CAIYNH010000121.1 GCA_903927495.1 uncultured beta proteobacterium | reverse complement strand
TCAGTGCTGGACGTCTCCATTATTCATCTGCGCAACACCGAGTTGTTTACCACGGTGATCCCGTCCAAGCTGTTTGAGTGCATGGGCATGGGCCTTCCTGTGCTGCATGGGGTGGCTGGTGAATCCGCAGACATTGTGCGTAGAGAGCAAGTGGGCGAAGTCTTCGAGTCCGAAAATGCACAGCAATTGGTGGCAGGCTTGCTGCGCATGCGCGCCGAACCAGTTGCTTACGCCAGCTTCCAGCAAAATGGACTTGCTGCGGCGCAACGTTATGACCGAAAGAACCTTGCGCTGCAGATGCTGCAAGTGTTTACAGGTATGCTCAAAAAATAATGCAAAAGAAAAAAATCATGTTGGTGTTTGGGACTCGGCCCGAGGCCATCAAGATGGCGCCGTTGTACCACGCACTCAAAGCTTTACCAGACGAATTTGAGACCCAGTTGTGCGTTACCGCTCAACACCGCGAGATGCTCGACCAGGTGCTCAAGGTCTTCGAGATCACGCCCGACGTTGACCTGAACTTGATGAAACCGGGGCAAGATTTGTTCGACGTAACGGCTGGCGTGTTACACGGCATGCGTGACGTATTGCAGTCGCACAAACCCGATGCCTTGTTAGTGCACGGCGATACCTCCACCACCCTGGCAGCGGCCATGGCCGGCTTTTATCTGGGTGTACCGGTGGGTCATGTAGAAGCGGGATTGCGTACGCATGACTTGCAAGCACCGTTTCCAGAAGAGTTCAACCGCCAGGTGGCCAGCAAACTCACAAAGTGGCACTTTGCCCCAACAAACTTTAGCCGGCAAAACTTATTGGACGAGCGAGTTCCGGAGGACAGCATCACGGTTACCGGCAACACCGTGATCGATGCCCTGTTCTGGGTGCTGAATCGTATTGACACTGACACACGGCGTAGCCAGGCCATTGCAGCCTTCTTGAGTGCACAGTTGAACTTTGACTGGAGCAATCTGCGTTTTGTCTTGATGACAGGTCACCGGCGAGAGAATTTTGGTGATGGTTTTTTGCAGATATGCCATGCGCTGAAGGACCTGGCAGCCCGTTACCCGGCTGTGCAATTTGTTTACCCCGTTCATTTGAACCCCAATGTGCAGCAACCGGTAAACGCGATTTTGGCGGACTTGTCTAATGTCCATTTGATTGCGCCACTGGACTATGAGCCATTTGTGTACTTGCTAAAGCACAGTCACATTGTTCTGACTGACAGCGGCGGCATTCAGGAGGAAGCCCCCAGCTTGGGCAAACCAGTGCTGGTGATGCGCGATGTAACGGAGCGGCCCGAGGCTATTGAAGCCGGAACCGTACGCTTGGTGGGTGCTGACAGGACTCGAATTGTGGCCAATGTAGCCGAGTTGCTGGACAACCAGGCCAGTTACACGGCCATGTCCAGAGCGCACAACCCGTATGGCGACGGTAAAGCGTGTGAAAGAATAGTTTCAGTATTGAGGGAGATTTGAGTGCAGAACAAAAAGGTTTGTGTGGTCGGTTTGGGGTATATCGGTTT
>CAIYNH010000120.1 GCA_903927495.1 uncultured beta proteobacterium | reverse complement strand
CTAAGTCGAAAATAATCGTTTTGTTTATGATTATCTACTTCCAAAATTCTTAAACGGCTTTTGAGTTAAGGGTCGCTGGTTATAGCAGAGAGTCGGGGCTTGCAGAAGGATGCTGTTGCTGTAATGAACGAGCTTGCAATAACTGGAAAGCTTTTAGATCTTCTAAATAGTGCTAGCCAATTTTTTAAATAGTCTGAATATGAAGCCTAAAGAAACCTATATCACCAATGAAAAATCAATGAGAGTCAATGAATACGTTAGTTTATATAGGCAAGGATTTATCTGCCTAGTATTGCTATTCCCAACCTTAAGCCATGCCGAAACTTTGGAACAGCTGATTTCCGATGCGTTGCTGGATCATCCCGCCATACAGTCACAACAATCGCAGAAAGCCGCTGCAGAAGCTGGCGTAGAAACGGCCAAGTGGCAGTTTTACCCCACGCCTTCTATCAACGTACAAAGCAAGTACAACTCCAAAACAGATCCTTCTTATCGAGGTGATTCTGCCGCCGCAACCATCGATGTGCAACAGCCTCTTTGGACTGGCGGACAATTAACGGCGGGCTTGGACAAAGCTAAAGCCGGCGTTATTAGCAGCAATGCAGCTCTGGAAGAAACGCGTCAATCAATAGCCTTGCAGGTTGTGCAAAGTTACAGCGATTGGTTGGCGGCCTATCAAAAAATTCAGCTTTATGACAAAAACATGCTGACATATGTGCACCTGAATGACATGGTTAAGCGTAGGGTTGAGCAGGGTGCGTCATCAGAAAGCGATTTGGTATTAGTGGTCAGTCGTTTGCAGTCACTGGTAGCTGATACTGCCGTGGCAAAGGCACAAATGAATACGGCCTTGGGCCGATTAGAGCAGTTGCTGAGTCGACGTCTTGATAGTGCGATACTCAGCAGTAGCGTTGCAGCACCAAAGCAGGTCAGTGAAGGCTTGCAAATGTTGCTGGATCAAGCCCTGTTGGTTAACCCAACGATACAAAAATCGAAAGCGCAAGTGCTTGTACAGGAAGCATTGATTGACGCAAGCAAAGCGAATCTGTCACCCCAAGTCTATGTGCGTGCCGAACAACAATTTGGCAATATATCCTATCAAAATGGGGGCTCCGATAGCCGTGTTTTTCTGGGTGTTACCAGTAACTTTGGTGCCGGACTGTCTACACTGACCGCTATTGATAGCGCTAAAGCGCAATACCAAGCGGCCTTGGCAGACGTCGAGACGCAAAGCCTCACCGTTAATGCACAAGTTATCGCTGATTTTAGCTTGGCATCTTTTTCGGATATGCGCCTGCTGGCACTTAAACAATCACAACAAGCCTCCGAAGATATATTTAAATCTTACGACCGCCAATTTCTTGCGGGTAAAAGAACCTGGCAAGATACCATGAACTCGGTGCGTGATCTGATTAACGTCGGTACTCAGGTAGCCGATACCTACTCGTCTCAAATCTTGTCCACCTGGCGATTGGCCATTTATACCCAAGGCGTAGCGTCCATTGAGAAGGTGCGTAAGTGAGTATAGATATTAACAGTACTCTAAATTTATATCCCAGCCTAATTCGTCTTGCACAATTACAGCATGATAGCGTTGATAGACTGGCATTGCAGGAAGCCTCAGAGGCGGCTGTATCCAGACATGAAAATAACGCTAAAGACCAGTTAAAAACCGTCACCGAACATTTACAACTGCCGCGTGCACGCTGGCTACGCAGTCCTGATGCCTCCATGATGCCGGCCTTGATTTATGCACGCAGCGGGGCGAGATTAGGTGAGTGGGGAATACTGCGAGGTAAAAATGGTCAGGGACAATGGGTTAGTGAATGGTTTAATGTACTGGACGGTCGCTGGCAAGAGCAAGCCGATGTCGCGCTAACTGAGCACGACTTTGCTGTACTTAAACTGGGCAGGGCTTTTGTTGCCAGCAATAGTCCGATTTATCAACTGATACGCCAAGAAATATTCACACACCGAAAACTGCTGGTAGAAGCCGTCATCGGCGGTATAGTAATCAATGTCATCGCCTTGACCACCTCCCTTTACAGTATGCAAATATATGACAGGGTAGTGCCGACCGGTGCGACACAAACCCTGCTGGTACTAACCTTGGGCGTACTGTTGGCGGTACTGTTCGAGTTAATGGCAAAACGTCTGCGCACCACTATTTATGAACAACTAATCGATCAGGTTGATCAACGCCTTGCGCGCACCATTTATCTGCGCTTTCTAGCGATACGACTGGATCAGTTGCCGCAAAGTGTCGGTGCCTTGGCAGGGCAAATGCGTGGCTATGAGACGGTAAGAGGTTTCTTTACCAGTGTGACCACCAGTCTCTTGATCGACGCGCCTTTTGCCTTGATCTTCACCTTGATGATTGCGCTGATAGCAGGCATGCTGGCCGTTATACCGTTGACGTTCTTTATCTTGTCTTGCTTTATTGGCTGGCATTATCGCAAACGCCTGGAAAACTTTGCCGGTAAAGCCATGAGCGCAAGTAACTTTAAAACCGGTTTACTGGTAGAAACAGTGGAGGGCGCTGAAACTATCAAGTCTGGTCAAGGCGGCTGGCGCATGTTGTCACGCTGGATGAAAACGACCGATGATGCCCGCGACTACGAATTGCAAATGCGTAATATCAGCGAGCATTCACAGCATTTGACGGCGGCCTTTCAACAATTTTCTTATATTCTTCTGGTCGCTTGTGGCGCCTTACTGGTTAGCAAGGGCGAGCTGACTATGGGTAGCTTGATTGCTTGTTCGATTTTGTCAGGTCGGGTATTGGCGCCGGTGGCAATGATTCCCAACCAATTAATGCAGTGGGCGCATAGCAAGGCGGCCTTGCAAGGCTTGGATCGTCTATGGAAATTACAAGACGACCATCATGACCAAGAACATCCCGTGGTTATCGACAGCATTCGTGGTCACTACCGCTTTGAAGGCGTAGTCGCCAGCTATAACGGCAATAAGGCGCTGATGGCGCCCGGCTTACAGATTAGACCCGGTGAAAAAATAGGTGTGTTAGGCCCCGTAGGTGCAGGCAAAACGACGCTGTTGCGCCTATTGTCCGGCATGTACAAGCCACAAGAAGGACGCATTTTATTAGATGATGTAGATCTGAGTCATCTTGCCAAGCCGGTGCTGGCGGAGCACCTGGGCTATGTTCAACAAGATGGGCGCTTATTTTCCGGCACCTTGCGCGACAACCTGATTTTAGGTCAGTTAGATCCCGGTGATGAGATTATCTTAAATGCTGCTCGGCAGACCGGCTTGTTGCAAGCCGTCATTAGTCAGCATCCTAAAGGCTTACAGCAAGAAATATTTGAAGGGGGCACGGGGCTATCGGGTGGTCAACGACAACTGGTTAATCTTACCCGGGCTTTTTTGCGAGGCCCCAGCATCTGGTTATTGGACGAACCCACTGCCTCAATGGATCGTAATTTGGAAGTGCAAATTACCCAATTATTCAAACAGACACTAAAGCCTGAAGATACCTTGGTTCTGGTCACCCACAAAAACGAAATGCTTGCGCTTGTTGATCGCCTGATTGTCGTTGCCAATCACCGGATTATCATGGATGGCCCCAAGGCACAGGTCTTGCAACAACTGAATAATCCACAGCCCATGCCCGTTCGTGTACAGGAGACTATGAGTTGAACACGCAATCTAAAAACCGTCAATCTGGCTCGATATCCATGACCGTATTACTGCTCATTGGCTTGTGCGTATTTCTACTCTGGGCCGCACTGTTTGATATTGACCAAACCGTAAGAGCCCAAGGACAAGTCATACCCAGTGACCGCACCCAAATCATTCAAGCCGCCGATGGTGGCGTGTTGTCACAGATATTGGTTGAAGAAGGGCAAAGTGTAACGGCTGGACAACGTTTAGCGGTATTAGAAACTGATCGCTCCAATGCCAGCTACGAAGAAAGTCGAGCCAAAGGCGCGGCCTTGGCGGCTGCCTTGGCACGCGCGCAAGCTGAAGCGACCGGGCGTACGCCGATATTTAAACAGCCTATCAAAGGCTTTCCAGAGTTTATCGCCGTCCAAAAAGCCCTGTATGAGCAACGCAAACTTAGTCTGCAAGAAGAATTGGCAACCTTAAAAGAAGGGCTGGTTATGGCAAAGGAAGAGCTGCAAATGAACGAAGACCTGATCACCACAGGCGATACCAGTCGGCTGGAAGTGATGCGCACCAAGCGTCAGGTCGCTGACATACAAGGCAAGATCAATGCAACGCAGAACAAATACAAACAAGATGCACGAATAGAAGCCACCAAAATCGAAGAAGAACAGTCCTCTAATCGCTACAAGCTTGAAGAACGGCAAAGCATATTAGGCCATACCGAGCTCAGTTCACCGGTGACGGGCATTGTTAAATCGCTAAAGATTAATACCATCGGCGGCGTACTGCGTGCCGGCGACGAACTGATGCAAATATCGCCCACCGAAGGCGAAATGATCATAGAAACTAAAGTTAATCCCGTCGATATTGGGCAATTAAAGTTGGATTTACCGGTAACCATCAAACTGGATGCTTATGATTACTCTACCTTCGGCACCCTGCAAGGCACCTTGGGTCACATTAGTTCTGATACGCTCACCGAAACGGGAAGTAAAGGAGAGGTCAATACTTTTTATCGCGTCAATGTGAAGGTCAATGTCGATAACCAACAAGACAACCCAAAATTTGCCAAGATTATTCTTAAGCCCGGCATGACGGTGACAGCGGATATACGCACCGACAGTCGGTCAGTATTGCAGTATCTTGCCAAACCTGTATTTAAGGCTTTTGGCGGCGCACTCAATGAACGTTGATTAACATACACACACCCTTTTAATAGTATTGATTTAATCAATACTTACTTGGCCAATTTGGCTGGACTGGGTTTGCAACTTTGGCTGGACTGGGTTTGCAACCCAGTCCTTAACGTTTAGAAGGCTATTAAAGCATTCAAACGTTTCGATCGAGGTTACAAACCCCGATCGAGGTTACAAACCCCGATCGGCATAGTAGTCTAATTAACCTAATAGTACTTACTTACTTACTTACTTACTTACTTACTTACTTACTTACTTACTTACTGAAACCTAATCTGATGACTACTCCACAAAAGCCTGTTAAATCTACTGATAACTTAATGCTGAATAATGGCACTGTTGCTGTACCCTTGAAGGCAGGTCAAGCGAATGTCGTTAAAGCCAAGGCCGGAGAGCATTACCGCATCACTAGCCGTAAAAATGGCAAAGACCAGTTGCTTGATAACGTAATAGTTAAAAGAGCAGGCGATGATTTACAACTCCAGTATGCCGATGGCACGCAACTTATCTTAAGCAATTATTACAACGAAGCCAAGGGAGATGGGGCGTGTGATCTGACTTTGCCAGGCCAAGACGGAAAGACCTATAAAGTGAGTGGAGATTATTCATCAGGAACAGACTTGGGCGATGGCACGACGCTGGTTTATGCACATGGCGATCACGATGCTTTGATGGGTATGGCGACAGGCGACAACGCCCTGCACACCACTTTGGCCGGCATCAGCGGTACCGAGCTTAGCTACGTTCCCAGTGCGTCAATCATGGAACGCATTGCCGGCATAAATCCGTGGTGGGCGGCAGCCGGCGCGGCAGTTGTGGGTGCCGGAGCAGGCATCGCCGCAGGTATGGGAGGTGGGTCAAGCAATGCAGCCGCACCGTCTACGCCGCAGCACAATATTGTCACGGGATCCATTGTTGCAGGCCCGGTGGTTGCGAGTAATGACCTCACAATAAGCCTTTATCAAGGCGATGGCACCACCTTGATAGCGACTGGCGTAATCAGTTTGACAGGCACCTTTAGTATCGACGTGGGTGGTTATACCGGTGCCGTTATCGCCAAGGTACAAAATAACGGAACGGGTGCTGATTACATCGATGAGACCACAGGGCTGGCCACTGATCTTACGGCCAATCTAATGGCTGTGGGCGTTGCCAATACCGGCACGCTCACCATGAATATCAACGTATTGACTACCGTTGCAGCAACCAAAGCCGGGGCAACTTTTTCTGGTTCCAGTACCTCTGTAGTAACCGCCACTACAGCCAATCAAAACAATGCAGCAGTTGCCACTGCCTTTGGATTGGTCGATCTGATTGGTTCAGCAATTGTCACTACCGTTGATACCGCAGGTCAGGCGAATGTCAATTACACCCCAACTGAGCTCAGCGCCGCTGAAAAATATGGCGCCGTCTTGGCGGCCTTGTCAGGTATGGACTCGAGTTACGGTGGCAACACACAAACCAGTGTTGATCAGCTAGTAGACGGGCTCACCGTTACCGGTAGCACGGGGACACTCTCTTCCGATGTGACAAATGCAGTGGTCGTCGGTGCCCGGACTGCGGCTGGCAATGCGAATGGCAGTGACGCCGATAGTTTAACGGCGGTTGTCTCAAGCGCCATACAGCAAGTTAGCGCGTCAATTAATATTGATGACATAGCGACAGACGATGTGGTTAATATAAGCGAACAGACTGCGACAATTACCGGTACTACCGTAAGTGGCGCTTCAGTCTCTTTGCAGATTGGTAACAATGAAAGTGCGGCTGATGTTAGCGGTACGACTTGGAGTTATACGCTGACCAATGACGATATTAGTGCAATGGGACAAGGTGGTGTCACTATCACCGCTACTGCGACCTTGAGCGGTGGCGGAACCGCCAGCGCTACACGTAGTGTTGTTGTTGACACGATAGCGCCAGACGTAACAGTTTTTCAGAATGAACTCAGCAACAATATTCATCCCGTGGTCAGCGGTACTGCCGAAGCGGGTGCCATCATTACCGCAGTTATCGCTGGAGCCACCTACAGCACAGTCGCAACAGGCGGTGTTTGGAGTATTGATACAGCAACAGCGCAACCGACCGACGGCGTCTTGGATCTGAATGTCAACGGCGATAACAGCGTGTTGGCCACAGCCACCGATGCGGCGGGCAATATTTCAGAACTTGCGACTGAAACGTTTACCATTGACACCACTGCTTTGACACCCGGTCTGAGTTTGGCCAGTGATACCGGTAGCAACGACAGTGATTACATCACCAATAATGGTTTGATCAACGTTAGCGACCTGGAATCGGATGCTACGTGGGAGTACAGCGCCGACGGCGGCAGCAGTTGGACTGACGGTAATGGCAGCAGCTTTGACCTGGCGGGTGAAGATGGCAGTACAACGGTCCAGGTCAGACAGACCGATGCGGCCGGCAATGTCAGTAGTGTTGGCAGCCTGAGTTACACTCTGGATACCACAGCCGCCGAACCCGGCCTGAGTTTGGCCAGTGATAGCGGCAGCAGCACTGATAACATCACCAATAATGGTTTGATCAACGTCAGCAGCCTGGAATCGGGTGCTACGTGGGAGTACAGCATCGATGCCGGCAGCAGTTGGATTGACGGTAGTGGCAGCAGCTTTAACCTGGAGGGTGAAGATGGCGACAAAACGGTCGAAGTCAGACAGACTGATGTGGCCGGCAATGTCAGTAGTGTTGGCAGCCTGAGTTATACCCTGGATACCACAGCAGCCGAACCTGGCCTGAGTTTGGCCAGTGATACCGGTAGCAACGACAGTGATTACATCATCAATAATGGTTTGATCAACGTTAGCGACCTGGAATTGGATGCTACGTGGGAGTACAGCGCCGACGGCGGCAGCAGTTGGACTGACGGCAGTGGCAGCAGCTTTACCCTGGCGGGTGAAGATGGCGACACAACGGTCCAAGTCAGACAGACAGATGTGGCCGGCAATGT
>CAIYNH010000119.1 GCA_903927495.1 uncultured beta proteobacterium | reverse complement strand
CCCTGATATCAGCATCTCCTGAACCACTGATGCCGTAACATTGACTTGGTAAACCGGAGTTGCACAGATGTCGAAATCACACACCGAAGTAGCAAGCCATGCCATTGCGCAAGCATTCGTGTCTGAGCGTCGAGCCGCAGGCAATGCATGGGCAGGACCAGCCGAGGCCACAACGACAGGTAAGATTTAGCAGTGGAATCTGTACACAACAGCCGCAACGGCTGGTCTGAAGCGGTGCCAAGGCCATGAGCGGCGGCTGGGTGTTCGTTTGTGGTCCCTCGGGCGCTGGCAAAGACAGCGTGATGAACTGGGCCATCAAGCAACTCGGCGGGCGGCATGGCATCGTTTTTTCAAAACGACTGATTACACGCGAGCAGCACCAGGGCTCAGACCATGAACAGGTCAGTCCCCAGCAGTTTTCCAAGTTGATGCAAACCGGTGCACTGGCCTGGCACTGGCAAGCACACGGATTTCACTACGGCATCAGCGCCCAGTACGCAACCCAGGTGGCCGCCGGCAGGGTGGTGGTGGTCAATGGTTCCCGTGAGCATTGCCAGCACCTGCAGGGTCACCCCCAGGTCCGGATACTGCACATCACTAGCGCTGCCCAAATGCTGGCTGAGCGCTTACGGCAACGTGGTCGTGATAGCCCGCACGAAGTGAACTTGCGCCTGGCTCGAAATGCTCAATTTGCCAGTTGGCAGGCCGACTACACCCTCGTCAATCAAGGCGAATTGGCTCAGGCCGGACTTGAATTCGTCAATTACCTGAGCACAGTTTGCTTCAATTAGTGTAGCGCCTAGTGCTTGATGGATGCACTATAGCGGTGAAAATCCTAAAATCTACGGAACCGGGGGGAAATTCCTATTGAGACAAAATCGTCGCAGGATTCTGGCAGCAATTCGGACCCGTTAAGCGTCGAGGCTTTCAGTTACAACGCATCCTGTGCGTCGTCAAAATGCGCCTCAACATCGCTGGGCAGCAATTGAATGGTGGCGCGCAGCCCCGGCACGGCACGCATCAAACCTTGCTCGACTTTGGTTCGCACGCCAGCAGCCTGGCCCAGCGTCCAATTGGCCGGCATGTGCATGTGCAAATCGACAAATCGGCGCTGACCCGAGCGCCGTGTCATGACGTGGTCAAAGCGGATGGTTTGCTGGTCAAATTCAGCCAATGCCCGGTGAATATCGGCCAACACTTCGGGCTCGACGGCCTCGTCCATCAAACCTTGCGACGAGCGCCACATCAGGTGGGTGCCTTCCCACAGAATATTCAACGCCACGCCGATGGCCGCTGCCGCATCCAGCCACAGCCAACCGGTCAAAGCCACGCCAATCAGGCCCACCACCACCCCCACCGAGGTCCAGACATCCGTCACCAAATGCTTGGCATCGGCCTCCAGCGCGATCGATCGGTGCGCCTTGGCCGCGCTGAACATGACCCAGGCCAGCAAGCCATTAAGGGCTGAACTGAGCACTGACAAAGCCAAACCCCAGCCCAGTTGCTGCAGCGGTTGTGGCTCAAACAGCCGCGATGCCGCCGCCCAAATGATGCCCATGGCCACGCCCACAATCAAAACGCCCTCAAAGCCGGACGAAAAATACTCCGCCTTGTGGTGCCCATAAGGGTGCTCCTGGTCGGCTGGGCGTTGTGCAATAGTGACCATCATCAGGGCAAAAATAGCGCTTGCCAGGTTCACAAACGACTCCATCGCGTCAGACAGCAAACCCACCGAATCGGTCACGTACCAAGCCAGTGTTTTGAGCGCGATGGTGATGATGGCCACCGCAATGGAGGCCCACAACAAATGCTTTGGGTTCAAAAACCGGGTGGGTAAGAGTGACATCATGGGGGTGTGAGGTGCGCGCTCAGTGAATAACTGCGGGTTCGACTATGCCAGATGATTATGTCAATTGAAAAAGGCTAGGACTTAGCCGTCGTCCTTATTTCAGCGATTACGGCTGATTTCATCGAGTCCGAGCTCACGCCGTGAAATCAACAAAATGAACTTGCGAACGGACTACGGCCATCCAGTGCCACTCATGGCGCAGGTTCGGTGATGAAACCGATCTTTTTCAAGCCCGCTTTTTGTGCCGCTGCCATGAGTTGCGCCACGCGCTCGTAACGCACGGCTTTGTCGCCACGAATGTGCAACTCGGGTTGCGGCTGCTTGGCCGCCGAGGTGCTGAGTTGCGACCCGAGGTCAGCATCATTGAGCAGCGTTTCATTCCAGTAGTATTGGCCGGTGGCATCCACGCTCAGTCGAATGGTTTCAGGCTTG
>CAIYNH010000118.1 GCA_903927495.1 uncultured beta proteobacterium | reverse complement strand
TGCTTTTCACCCGGCTCCAGCGGCATCATAAAACCCTGAATGCGTTGCGTTTTATCATTGAGTGCCTGCTGCTCGGCACTGAATCTTGGACGCGGTCCTTTGGGGCCATCACGCAACTTAACGGTGGTCAGCAGCGACCAGGGCAGCACATCGGTACGCTGCGGCAATGGTGCAAACGGGCTGTTGGGGCTGTGCACGCCTGCACCCGTGCCACTCGGAATGCCCCCCACCACCGGCGAACTCGATTGCGCCAAACTGCCCAAGGGCAAAGAACAGGCTGACAAAACCAGGGCCAGCAAGGCAAATTTGGGGAATTTCATTTTCGTGACTCCAATCATTGGTTGATCTTAATGGGTTTGTTTCATGCCGCAAAACTTGCCAATGGCCAAACCCTTGCAGGTGTCCTGCAATTACTTCTCACAGACTGCATCGTCTTTACCCGCTTCCAGGCACTTGGCGGCCGCCTCATGCACTGCAGCCATCGCCCGGTGGCGCGCGATATCAACTTGGGTAGCTTGCTCCAGCTCCGCTGAAAACGCTATTGATAATGTAGCTGCAATCGTAAGACCGATAAGCGCTAAAGCCAACTTTTCATGTATTCAATTTCCTTGAAGAAGTTCCAGAACAGAAACTCGATAGGCCCCAAGTGCAGGCAACAGGGCGGCAATCAATGACACCCCCATGGCCAGCCCAGGCACCCACAAAAGTTCCATTGGCCAGACCATGCCACCAAGCAACAGCGAGTTATCGAGTTGCAGCAACCAGCCCAGAGCTGCAGCCATGCCCTGCCCGACCAACACGCCGAGCACGGCAGCCAGCGCACCCAGCCAAAGCGCCTCCAACAGCAGCAAGGTCGCCACCTTCAGCGCCGGCGCACCAAGCATGCGCAGCAGTGCCAGATCACCCCGACGTTCGCGCACTGCGCTCCACAGGGCAATGAACACACTCAAGCCCGCTGTCAGCAATAACACCCCGGCAAAAGCCCGCAAGACGTCGGTACCCAGACCCAGCATGCTCAATAGACGGGTAATTTCTAAAGCCGGTGCCGCCGCCTGCATCTCGGTACTGGTGTTGACGTACCGCGGAAAACTCAGCGCAGCCAGCGGCGTTTTGTAGCGCACCAGCGCCATCGTCACTTCGCGCTCGTCTGCCATGATCTCGCGGTCTTCGGCATCCACAGCGGTATGGTCTTCATGCACTTTCCAGATCGATGCAGTGTCGGTCAGGATCAGTCGGTCCAGCACGCTGGCATTGGGTGCCAGAATACCCACCACCACGTAGCGACTGTCGCCGTGCGCATGCCCACCCTCACCCAGACCGTGCGAGCCTACAAAGGTGTGCCCCAGTGCCAACCCCAGTTTGCGTGCAACGGTGGCCCCCAGCACCACCTGCATGGGCTGAGTCCAGAGTTGACCCTGTGCCAAAGTGGCCTGGTAGTGCGTGATGTAGTCATGCGTGGTGCCAACAATGCGAAAGCCCTGAAAACTATCGCCCAGACTGATCGGGATGATCTCTGCCAGCATCGGGTTTTTAGCCAGCGCTTGCACAGCTTTTAGAGGCACATTGCCCGGTGGCGCATCAATGTGAAAGACACCCGACAAAATCAACTGCATCGGACTGCCTTTCGCCCCTACCACCACGTCGATGCCTTGCAGATCACGCTCAAAAGCCTTGTTGAGTTGGTGTGATACCAGCAGCAAAAACGTAATGGATGCCAGGCCCAGGCTCAGCAGCAGCAGATTCAGTGCCGCTCCCAGAGGGCGCGACCAGAGGTAAGTCCAGGCCAGAGTCAAGGTATTCATACTATGAAATTTATAGCTATGCACGCATGAGCAGCAAGCGACTGAAGCCAATTTTCCCATTGTCTTCAAGTGGAATCTGGGTGGCCACACGGGCATCGTGGGTGGCAATCACAAGTGTGGCACCCTGCGCCCTGGCCGTGCTCAGCAGCAAGCCCACGGCAGCGGCGGCGGCAGCGTCGTCCAGGCTGGCCGTAGGTTCATCGGCCAGAATAACTTTGGGGTGCTGCAGTACGGCGCGCGCCAGGGCCACGCGCTGGGCCTGACCGCCTGAGAGCTGCGCCGGCTTGCGCTGCGCCAACTCAGCCACGCCCAAGCTTGTCAGCGCCTTGGCAATCGCAGCGGGCTGGTTTGCGGTACCACTGGCCCACTGCGCAAGCGCCAGATTTTGCTGTACCGTAAGCGCTGCACTCAGGTGCAATTTTTGAGGTAAAAAGCCGATAGCCCCCGCCCGCCATGCATCAGTAGCTACAGAATCAAGAGCATGTAATGCCTGATCAGCGACCGTCACCTGCCCGCCCGAGGGCCTCACCAAACCTGCAACCAAGGCCAGCCAGGTCGATTTGCCACAACCTGAAGGACCACTCAGCAGCAGCACAGTACCCTGGGGCACAGCCACATCGGGAAAACTCAGCGCAGGGCCGCTGGGGTAGTAGTAGCTCAAGCCTTGGGTGCAAATCATGGCTCTACCCCTGGCACCAAACCGGTGGCCGCCGCGCTGGCGCAGTCCGCACAGACTCCACGCACCGCCAAGTCCAGACTCAAACCCTGATAGCCCAGCGCTTTCAGTGCCTGCAAAGCGTTTTGTGCAGCCACTTCAAGATCAATCGCGTTGGCTTGCAATGCACCATCCAGCGGACTGTCGCGGTGGCAGCTTTGGCATTCAAAGTGCGGCATCGCCTGCACTCCCGCTGGCATGGACTGGTAGCGGCGCACCCGTTGGCTGTCAACCCGGCACAGCAGCAGACTGACCTGAGTGAGTCGGTCAATCAAACGGTACAAGGTGACCCTGTCCAATGTGGCACCATCGCCGTGTCCATCAGCGGCCCCCTGCAACGCCACTTGCAACTGGGCGTGGGTGTAGCTGGTATCGGGGTGCGCCAGCAACCAGCCCAAAACCAGCCGCGCTGCCCCGGTGCGACGCAAGCCGTGGGCTGACAGCAAGGCATCAATAGGATCGGGGATAGCAGAGGATGCGGTTTTGTGAGTCGTCATGGCAGGTGTGAACTACTTTTCCAAGAAAAAAGCGTTAATGCAATCCAGTTGCATTAAACTATATCGCAATTGAGTTGCATTATCACTGCAACTCACCCCCTCGAAAAAATAACTCAATGCGCCATTTCAAGCCACATCTCGAGCATCCGCAGACCAAGCCACTTCCAAAAAACGAGGGTGCGAGTGCAAACAGCGTACTGGGCTGGCCAGCGTGGCTGCGCGTGCTGGCCGTGTTGCCTGCGGTTTTATTGCTGTGGTTGGCGGTCTGGTGGGCCAATACAGACACAGGAATTGGCCCATGGTAACCCTGCACAACCTGACCGTGAGCTACCGCCAGCACCCGGCGCTGCACCACATCAGTGGCAGCTTTGCACCGGGTTCGCTAAGCGCCGTGATTGGTCCCAATGGCTCAGGCAAGAGCACGCTACTCAAGTGCATCATGGGGCTGCTGCGCGCCTCGGGTGGCCAAATCCACCTGAACACGCCGCGCCAGCGCATCGCCTATTTGCCTCAACTCACCGAACTTGACCGCAGTTTTCCGATGCAAGTGCGTGACTGCGTGATGCTGGGTTGCTGGGGCTCCGTGGGCCCCTGGGGCGGTGTAAATGCGGCCCTCCTGCGGCGGGTTGATGCCGCCATTCACAGCGTCGGGCTGGAAGGTTTTGAGCAACGGGCGGTGGGCTCGCTCTCCAGCGGACAACTGCAACGGGTATTGTTTGCACGCCTGCTGGTACAAGATGCCGAGCTGATTTTGCTCGACGAACCCTTTAACGCGATCGATGCACGCACCACCGAGGCCTTGCTGGCGCTGCTTCACCAATGGCACGAGCAAAAGCGCACCGTGATTGCCGTATTGCATGACGATGCCCAGGTCCGCGCTCATTTTGACCAAACATTGCTGCTGGCACGCGAGTTGGTGGCCTGGGGCAGCATCGAGGAGGTGCTGACCAGCGCCAATTTGATGCGTGCCCGCGCCCTGGCTGAAGCCTGGGACGACAACGCCGACATCTGCCATACCGATGCCAGCCCGTCGCAAAGGTCTCCCACATGAGCAGCGCGTGGAGCCAATTTTGGGACTTGACTATTGGCCCTTTCGCCGAGTTTGCATTCATGCGCCGGGCCCTGGTCGCCACGCTCGCGTTGTCCATCAGCGCCGCACCACTGGGAGTATTTTTGACCTTGCGGCGCATGAGTCTGCTGGGCGATGCCATCAGCCACGCTATTTTGCCGGGGGTGGCCATTGGCTTCATGTTTTTTGGCCTGTCAATGCCCGCCATGGCGGCTGGTGGTGTCATCGCTGGCATGGCGGCGGCGGCGTTGGCCGGGTTCATCAGCCGCTTTACCACACTGAAAGAAGATGCCAGCCTGGCCGCCATTTACCTGGTGGCGCTGGCGCTAGGCGTGACGCTGCTGTCGCGACAAGGTACACAACTCGATTTGCTGCACATTCTGTTTGGCAGCGCGCTGGGTGTTGATGGACCCGGATTGTGGCTGGTGGCGGGCGTGGCCAGCGTCAGCCTGATCGCACTTGCAGCGCTATACCGTGGTCTGGTGCTGGAGTCGTTTGACCCGGTGTTTTTAATGGCCACCACCGGGCGCGGCTGGCTCTGGCAGCAGGCTTTCCTGATGCTGGTGGTTGTTAATCTGGTGGCCGGTTTTCAAACCCTGGGCACCCTGATGGCGGTGGGCCTGATGATGTTGCCGGCCGTATCCGCCCGGCTCTGGCATGACACCCTAAGTGCCCAACTGCTCAACGCCAGTGCGCAGGCAGCAATAGCCAGCGTGGCCGGTTTGCTGCTGTCGTACCACCTCGACACCCCCAGTGGCCCAACCATCATTGGCTGCGCCGGCTTGCTGTACCTGATGTCGCTGCTTGTGGCACCGGGCGGATGGCTGCCACGCACTCTGCAAAAGCCGCACCGGGTGGGTTGAAATGAGCGTTCAAATTTCTTCATCATCAAGGGGCACCACACATGCCGCTGCAATGAAGCGCAATACCGTCAGACTTCTGGTCCTGTCAGTACTGACAATGAGTGGGGCTTGGCCCGCCCTGAGCAGAGCCGCCGAACCCTTGCCCGTGGTGGCATCTTTCAGCATTCTGGGGGACCTGGTGAAGGTGGTGGGCGGGGCGCGCGTGACGGTCACGACACTGGTTGGGCCTGATCAGGATGCCCATACCTTTGAGCCCAAGCCGATTCATGCCAAAACCATTCTGGAGGCCCGATTGTTTGTCTTGAACGGGCTCAACTTTGAACCTTGGGCGCAAAAATTAGCCAACTCAGCGGGCTACCAAGGGCTAACCCTGATCGCCTCTCAAGGGATCATGGCGCGCAGCATGCCAAGCGGCACTGACCCGCATGGCTGGCAAGATCCGGCTAACGTCGCGCTGTATCTAAGAAATATAGAAAAATCACTCGCTACCGCAGACCCAGAAGGCGCTAGCAACTATCAAAAGAATAGCGACAAATTCATCCAGGAACTCATCACTCTGGATCAATTCGCGAAAGACCAACTGGCAGCGATCCCAATACCCAAGCGCCTGGTGATCACCTCGCACGATGCTTTTGGTTACTTTGCAGCACGTTACCAAATCAAATTCCTGGCACCTCAAGGTATCAATGCCGATGCCGAACCCAGTGCAAAAGAAGTTTCCCAACTGATCCGGCAAATCAAACGTGACAAGATTCGAGCAGTGTTTGTGGAAAACATGCACAACCCAAAACTGCTAGCTCAAATCTCTCAAGACACCGGAGTCACGCTGGGCCCCAAGCTGTATGTGGATGCATTGTCAGGCCCTGCCGAGCCGGGCTCGACCTACCTGAAAATGATGCGCCATAACATCACGCACTTGGTTGCTGGTATGCGGTTGAATTAAGCGAAATGAATCGGTAACGCCACCGTTACTAAAGACTCGCCCTTAACCCGCGCATGACTTTTCTGCTTCCTTAATTGGACAAAAAGGCGCTCGCAGTTTGCACAAAATTGTCCATGACAGCCAGTTTCACACCGGCAGCATTGAACCTCAAAACACGAAAATCGTGCATGATCGAATCATTGAAAACCCACCATTTCACCCCTAGCGCGGCCACCACCTTGTCGGTTGCTTGCCGATTTCCGGTGACAAAAGTCCAGTTGGTGCGCGCAAGACCCCGCACTTTTCGATAATCGCGCCATGCGGCTGGGGTATCGTTGGCAGGGTCAAGGCTCACAATCAAAAAATGCACCGGCACTTTCTGCTTGTCGGCCTGCTCCTGTATTTCCAACAGGCGGCGCCAATTGCTGCTACACACGAATTTACAGGCCGAATACTCCATTGACACCACGGTCTGCCCCGCCGACCAGCGGGACAATGGCGCTTTCGTACCGGACTCGTCGGTGAATTCGTCCTGAATCTGCCATAAACCAAACCCGGCGGCTGCATGTGCTGAGCAAGCCCAGCACAGCATTACCAGAACTTTCAGAAAGCTCCAGAAAGGACGCATGATCAGTACTTATGGATCACTTTGACATCCCCTGAGGCCTTGCTCACGTATCCAATGCCGCCAGGCGTGCTCTTCACCGCACTGATGACTTCAGCGTCACCGCCACGCACGGGCGGTGGACTCAAACCATCGCGAAAGCCTTTTTTCGCCCAAAGAGACGTATATTTGGCCGCATCCACCTTGACCACCTTGGCCAAAAAGTCAGCCTGTGCTGCTGAATTGTCCATAGGCACCAGTTTGACAGCACCGTCCAACTGTTTTTCGCCGACAAAAATGTCACGCACATCATCGGCCGCCACGTTCACACCGGAATGGGCGATCACAAACACATCACCCGCCCAGAGACTGCTGCTTGCGGCCAGAGCGCCAACTGCGATCAACTTCAGAAAACTTGATTTCATGGTCTTTTTCCTTCGTTCTTAGAAACGTACCGAATACTGGGCACGCAACCAGTTCACGCTCTGCCCGGCATTGCCGTCGTCGGTGATCTGCTCCAACTGCAGCTTCAGCGCCGAGCGGGGGTCGAGGTCATAACGCAAGCCGACAGTGGACTGGTTGTAGGAACTGCCAAAGTTGGTGGTTCCATTGGCCATCTGACTGAAATAAGGATCATTCTTGTTCAAGTCAGCCTTCTCATAGCGTGCAAATGCAGTCAAGCGGTTGGCAACCTGAAACCCGGCCTGGACAAACCCGGCAGTACTTGAGAAGGTTCCGGTATTTTTCAAGGTGTCCTGATTGTTGAAGCTGTAGTACTCAGCAATCACTTCCCAGTTGTCACTTTCATAAAACGCATAGGCACCAGTCACTTGCAAGCTACTCTGCTCTACAAGGGTATTTGCTGCATACATGTTGATTTTTTCAGTGACCGCATGCATGCCCAGCGTCAGCCCTGGTACTGCCTTGGGGCTGATGCCAAGATTAAACCCCATGGAAGGCGTGCTGTTGTCGTAGCCGGAGGCGTTGTAGTCCAGCGTGCCGTCGCGCATGCTGTCGGAATTGCCAACGAAAGCGTCGTAGTTGACACGGCCCACTCCGGTGTCGAGCTTGCCGGTGGCCCAGGCACCCACGGTGTGCGAGGGCAGGATGCCACCTTGGTCTTCAAAGGCAATCATCCGGGGCCGGGTGATGCTGGTTTGAATTTGAGCACCATGGTGGAAGGCTGTATTCCAGTAGCCATAAGGCGTGTGAAAACGACCAGCCCACAGCGTCATGTTGTCGTTCACCACATAGCCAAGTTGCAGACGCTCCAAGTCAGTGCCCAGACCACCATCGGCACCGTATTCAAAGGCAAGTTCGACCAGTCCCTTGACGCGGTCACTGAACTGGGGTGTCAGGTAGATGTCAAAGGTTCCCAGGCGAAAGCCTGACCTGTCATAGCTCGGCGGGGTGCCACTGGCTTTGGCATACCCGGTGTCGAGGAAACCGTGCAAGGGCAAGCCTACATCGGTGGTTGCTTTGGAGGAACTGGAGGCCAGCTCGGTCATTGATTTCTCAAGCGTCTCAACGCGACTGTCAACTGACGTTGTGCTGGGAGTTGCCGCGACACCGCTCTTGCTTTGCTCAAGCTCGGAAATGCGTTTTTGGAGTTGCTCGATGACCGCCATGCTCTGCCCGAATTTCGCTTCTAGCGACTTCAGGCGGTCGGCGTCGGAAGTCTGCGCCATCGCGCTAAACGCCGAGGCCAATCCCAGGGCTAGCAAGCTGAGTCGAAAGTGTTTAGTACCCAAAATAGTCTCCTTAAAAATAACGAACAAAAATCAAAAAGTCGAACTCAAAATGAAAGGTGAAACCAAGCTATCTGGGCATCGGGCATCATCTTGATGAACCCGTATGGCCCAAGCGCACCGCAGCACGGGTCGGCACATTGACACTCAGCATCGGAATCCGGTTCACACGGGGCCAGCGATCAGAACTGTTCACCGAGCGATTCACCTTGACTGAAGGCCCATCAGCCTCGGTCCTGAAGAACGAAACACTACTCTGCAGTTTTTCGGCCTGACCCGACAACTCCTCACTGGTGGCGGCGAGTTGCTCTGAAGCTGAAGCATTTTGCTGGGTGGCTTTGCTGACCTGGCCCATGGCTCCGCCGATCTGTGCAACCGCTTCGCTTTGCTCTGCGCTTGCACTAGCTATGTCCTGCACCAACTGGCTTGTCTTTTGAATATTGGGCACGATTTCACTCAGCAGGGCCCCTGCGCGCTCAGCGGTGGCGACCGACTTACCAGCCAGCTCACCAATTTCCTTGGCAGCAGCCTGGCTGCGCTCGGCCAGCTTTCTCACCTCTGCGGCCACCACGGCAAAGCCCCGACCGTGGTCGCCAGCACGGGCCGCCTCAATGGCTGCATTCAGCGCCAGCAAATTGGTCTGGTAAGCGATGTCGTCAACAATGCCTATCTTGGCTGCGATCTGTTTCATGGCGAGCACGGTCTGGCTCACTGCGGCACCACCCTCCGTAGCCTCCTTGCTGGCTTTGCTGGCCATACCTTCCGTGACCTTCGCGTTGTCCGAGTTTTGAGTGATGGAACTCGACATGCCATGAATCTGGGAACTGGTCTCCTCGACACTGGCGGCCTGCTCGCTGGCCGCTTGGGAGAGGGACTGGGCAGTCGAACTCACCTGGTTGGCGGCACTGGTCAGGGCATCGGTTGCCAGGCGCACTTCCCCCAGCACCCGGGTGAGGTTTTCGGCCGTGGTGTTGGCGCTGTCCTTGACGCGTCCAAACAGCCCGGCATAGTCGCGGTCGATACGTCGTGTCAGGTCACCTTCAGCAAACGCGCTCAGGAGATCCGCCACCTCGGTCAGGCCCTGCTCGCTGGTATCCATCAGTTGGTTCATGCCGGTGGTCAGACCTGCGTAGAACCCGGTCTTGCCCTGCGGATTGAGTCGCTGGCTGAAGTCACCTGCTGCTGCTGCCGCAACAATGGCCGCAACTTCTTTTTCGACGTTGACCTCTGCGGTTCGATCAAACCACTCCACCACCGTTCCAAGCCGTTGCCCGTGGGCATCAAGAATGGGGTTGGCAATCAGCCCAAAGTGCAGTGAACCCACCTGGATCTGGGTCTTGTGGGTCGACTGAAGTTTGCTGATCATGTCGCGCTGATGCGCCGGATTGCGGTGGAACACGTCAATGTTTTGGCCGACCAGATTACGCGGATTAAATTGGGGAAGTTCCTTGCGCAACTCGGCTTCATTGCTCTGCAGCATTGACTTTACCGTGTCGTTCATGAAAATGATGTCGTTCTTGGTATTGGCGATCATCACATTGGTACTGGCCTTGTTCAGTGCCTGCACCACACGCTCGTTGGCGATGGCCGCTTCGTACGCTTCGGCCATCTTTTGCCGGGCGGCGTTCACAACTTCGGTAACGCGTCGTTTTTCTCCTGGCAACTCCTCCATGGAACGTTCGAACTGGCCCTTGGCATACTGATCCATCAGGTCAACCGCACGCACATTCATACTCATGTGGGCTTGCACCAGGTCGTTGATCGACTGCGCCATGGTCGCGTAGCCGCCGGACAGCGCATTGACAGGCATGAGGTGCGAAATGATGCCAGCATCATGGCGATGTGCCATCTCTGTCTGGGCCGCCTGAAACTTGGTCAGTACACCCTGCATGTCGGACAGAGCCTCGAGCAACTGACCGGTTTCATCGCGGCGCTTGATTTCAATCAAGTTGTCCATCTTGCCGTTGGCAACCCCCTTGGCGACATCCAATGCCATGCGAAGGGGGCCTGTAATGCTTGCCACCAAGGCGCGAATGATAAAAGTCAACAGGATCAAGGTTGCCAGCGCCACACCCATCACGATACGCCCCTTGTTGGTGCTGGCCTTTTCATCGTCACGCACCATGCCGGACAAATCCGTCTTCACCGACGCGATCACGGCAACCAGGGTGGTATCGACATTGCGGATATCGGCCTTCAGCGGTGTCACCGTCTCAATTGAGTTCTTCTCGGAAAGAGCTTTGAAAATCTTGCTCAAACCCGCTGCGGCTGACGCAATGTCAGGCGTTGACATTTCCTTTTGCAGCTGCTCCGACTGTTCTTTGGCAAGCTTCAGAGCTTCCAGGCTTTTTTTGTTGAAGTTGCCAGTGTCGATAGCCGCATCAAGTCCGTCCAAAAAACCCTTGTAGTTAGCCGAAGCTTGCAGGCTCACGTCATAGGTCGCCAACGCTTTGTCCAGACGTGCAGGCAAATCGCTGACCGACAGCACCTGAAAAAGCAGAACAGCCACCAGCGGCAACACCGACAGTGCGAACTGCAGGTACATGCGCTGCTTAAGTTTCATGGTATCGAACATATCAAACCTCGGTTATTTCAAAGCACTTTGAAGCGGTTGGGTGAAGGGTCTCTGAGCGATGATTTGCACTCGATTGGTCAGACCGTGAAGCGGCCAGGGTGGCAGTCAGTTGCAGGATTTGCTCAAACTCCAGCGACTTGTCGAAAAACCAGTCTGCTCCGGCTTTCTGGCACAAGCGGCGATTGACTTCGTCTGCATCATTGCTGTAGATCGCCACTATCAGATTTCTTGATGTCAGTTTCATAGCACCCACAACCGTGGACGATGTGCCATCGGGAAGGTTGAGATCAAGAATTGCAAGATCGAAAAGACCTGAGCGCAGAATATTCAAACCTTGTCGGATATCCTCTGCGACGGCCACAAGTCCAACTCCCGCAACCTTGCGAATCCGCTCGGCAAGTCGTGTGCGAATGAGTTCGGAGCCGTCAACAGTCAAAATGTTCATAGTGGCGCAATCATCGCCAAATCTGAACAAAAAGAATATCAGACAGGTCCGGTTTTGTTGTAGGAAAGTTCCAGAGTCCCCTCAGAAAATCCCTACAAAGAAAAGCCTGTTGGCAAACGCCAACTGATGTCAGTAAGGCTTGAAGTTGGCACCGCCGCCACGCACCATGGTTGGTATCAGGGGCGCACTCAGCCTTGGTACGACCGCAGCACGGCGCTCCTTGGCAGTACCACGTTGTCCCGACATATCGTGGCGACTAGGCAGCATTGAGGGATCATCACCGGTTCTGAAGAATGCAATGCTTTGCTGTAACTGCTCCGCCTGACCCGAGAGCTCTTCACTGGTGGCAGCCAATTGTTCGGATGCAGATGCATTCTGTTGTGTGGCCTTGCTCAACTGCCCCATGGCACCACCAATCTGCACCACCGATTCACTTTGTTCAGAACTAGCTGCCGCAATCTCCTGCACCAGTTCGCTGGTCTTCTGGATACTTGGGACGATTTCCTCGAGAAGTTTTCCGGCACGCTCAGCGGTGGTCACGCTGTTGCTAGCCAAGCCGCCAATTTCCTTGGCTGCCTCCTGACTGCGCTCAGCAAGTTTACGCACTTCTGCGGCGACCACGGCAAAACCTTTGCCGTGCTCACCGGCACGTGCAGCTTCAATCGCAGCGTTGAGCGCCAAAAGATTGGTCTGATAAGCAATGTCGTCAACGATACCGATTTTGGCTGCGATTTGCTTCATCGCCGTCACGGTTTCACCGACGGCAGCACCGCCGTCAGTGGCCTCTGTGCTGGCCTTGGTAGCCATGCCGTCGGTAACTTTGGCGTTGTCGCTATTTTGGGTAATCGAAGCCGACATCACGTTAATTTGCGAGGTCGTTTCCTCCACAGATGCAGCCTGCTCGCTGGCCGCCTGCGACAGGGACTGCGCCGTGGCCGAGACCTGATTGGCCGCACCTGTCAGTGCATCCGAGGCGGCGCGCACTTCACCGATTACCCGCGTGAGATTCTCCGCTGTGGCATTGGCGTTCATCTTGACTTCACCAAACAACCCGGCGTAATCGCGCTTGATGCGTTGGGTCATGTCGCCATCAGCAAATGCGGCCAGCAGTTCTGACACATCCGTAAGACCCTGCTCGCTGGTCTCCATCAACTGGTTCATGCCATGACTCAGGGTCTCAAAGAAGCCGATTTTGCCAGCCAAGGTAAGGCGGCGGCTAAAGTCGCCTTTGCTGGCACCCTCTACCAAGCTGGCGACATCATTTTCAACAGCCACTTCCAGCGTGCGATCGGTCCACTCCACCACCGTACCGATACGTTGTGCGTGTTCGTCCAGGATCGGGTTGGCAGTCAAACCAAAATGCAGCCCACCGACTGTGATCTGCGTTTTGAAGGTGGTGCGCAGACCTTCCAACAAATTGCGCTGATGGCCGGGATTCTTGTGAAACACGTCAATACTCTGACCAATAAGCTTGCTGGCATCGAACTGCGGCAACACCTTGCGCAACTCGGCTTCATTGCGGCGCATCATGTCCAGAACGGTGGGGTTCATAAAAATGATGTGGTTATTCTTGTCGGCAATCATGACGTTGGCACTGGCCTTGTTCAATGCCTGCACCACGCGCATATTTGAAATTGCCGCCGCCGCCGCTTCACGCAGAGAAGCCTGAACCCGATCAATCGACTCTGAAATTCGGGCTTTCTGACCCGGCAGGCGATCCATAGCCGGTTCGAGTTTGCCTTCTGCGTAACCAGAGACGACTTCGACGATCCTGCTCTGAACGGCAATATGGGATTGCACCAGGGCGTTGATGGACTGCCCCATTGACCGGTACGAGCCCTGGAGTAGGTCAACCGGCATGACAAAGTCGATCATGCCAAGTTCATGCTGGCGGGCAAGTTCATGCTGCGCGGCTTCAAAGCTCAGCAGCGTCTCCTTCATCCTCGCCAATGGCGCAAGCAACTGCCCGATTTCGCTGTTATCGGCCTCGATTTGCGTATCGAGATCCCCAGCTGCGACCTTATTGGCAACGCCCAGTGCCCGTCCCAATGGCCGCGTGATACTGGAAGTTACCAGCCATGCGACCAGCAACGCCAGCACGATCGCAGCCGCAACTATCACCAACGCGGAAAAATAAATCTGGTTTGATAAATCTACAGAGTGACCCAAATCTGATTTCATCTGCGCCAGTTGCGCCTGCACAAATGGCTTCAAGTCAGACTGCAGTGATTCACTGGTCTGGTCAAAGCCGGCCATCAATTTATTGCCTTCATCGGGGCCCCCGGCGACGTAAGCCTGAGCCATCTTTTGGCCCTTCTCGTAATAATCCGCCGACTTTGACTTCAGATTTTGAACCTTGCTGCGCAACTCGGTTTCATTCGACTCGCGGAAATGCTTCTCGAACCCGTCAAGCGATGACTTCAGGGCCTCGTAGTTTTCCTTCGCCTTGGCAAATCCATCGTCCAGACCATCCTTGCCACGGGTGGCAGAGATATCCGACAAAAACTGCTGGATCTGCACCACGTTCTTGTCAAGCTCTGTTGCCATCAAAGCATAGTGCACGCTTTGCTCGGAAACTTGCACCAGATTCTGCCGAACCTGCGCAAGCTGACCACCCAGCCAAACTGTAAATGCAACAAACAGGACAATCGGCATTGCAAAACCGGCAAGCACGCGAGTCCGAATTGAAAATTGACTTAGTTTCATATTGAGTTCCAATATAGTCTCTGATTTGCAATCAGAGTATTTTCGCGGCGATTTCCGGGGCCCTGCACTGCCAACCTCGCTATTTCCTCAATGCCGAAGGCCCTTTCAAGTTCGATGACAACAACGAACTCGACACCATGCTTGTCGAAGCCGTCAAGCCCTCGAGCATCGAGTCAAAGATACGACCGCACGATTTCCCAATCGGCGAGCGCAGCGCGAAATATCTCATCCTCATGTCGATGCCCGTTGACTCGATCAAGCCTAAATTATGAAATGGTGCCGCCTTCTATGGCATCAGATTTATCCGATTTTGAGGTCAGAAAGATCTGATTCTTTATCAAAGTTTGACTACTTCTTGCCAGGCAAGGGTCATTCATTCAGTTTGTGATTCACGGCGTACATCACTAACTCTGCAATGCTGGTGACGCTGAGCTTTTCCATAAGTCGAACCTTGTGGGTGCTCACCGTCTTGTTGCTGATGCAAAACTTCTCGGCAATTTCGTTCGATCCCATGCCAGAAACCAACAACCTGAAAACCTCAAGCTCCCGATCGGATAGGCGGGTATGGGGTAATCCGGCCACTGGAGAACTTGAATCAAAGGCCATTTTTTCAGCCATGACCGGCGCAATAAACTTGCCGCCAGCAGCCACCTTTCTGATCCCTGCAAGCAATACGTCGGGTTCACAGTCCTTCGTCACATAGCCATTCGCTCCCGCACGCAAGGCACGCGCTGCCAGTTGAGACTCGTTGTGCATGCTCAGCACCAGAATGGGCAGTGTCGGTGCCTGCAATTTAACCCGCTGAATCAGATCGGGACCGCTGATGCCCGGCATATTCATGTCAAGCAAAAGTAAGTCAGCTTCATGCGTGCGAAGTCCATCCAAAACCTCGGCCCCGTTGGCGGCCTCGACCACCACCGACAAATCTGTCGCAAGCGCAAAAATCTGCTTGAGTCCGCTGCGGACAATCGCATGGTCATCGGCCACAAAAAGTCGGATCATGACTCACTCCCTTCAACTGTGTTCATCGGAATCCTGACAATAATCTGGGTTCCACTGCCCAAACGACTGTCAACTTCGAGGGTACCGCCCAAGGCAATCGCACGCTCGCGCATGCCAAGCAGTCCGAATGTCTTCGTTTGCGCTACTTTCTGCACGTCAAATCCCAGTCCGTCATCTTTTACCCTAAGGAACAACTCCTCATCGCGTCGATCCACACTGACAGTCACCCGCGCTGCATTCGCATAGCGGGCAATGTTGGTCAAGGACTCCTGAACTATGCGAAAAATAATGACGGAACGTACCTCATCAATCGCGATATTCTCTGCTCCGGGTCGAAATTCGAACTTGGCACCTGAATGCTTGGCGTGGTGATCACACAACCACTCTATCGCCGGCACCAGTCCCATGTCCAATGCTGCAGGTCGCAATGACACAGCCACATTGCGCACCGCATGAATACCCTGGTCAACCAGATCCTTCATCTCTTGAAATTTGAGTTCCAGAGCAGTGTTGCCTGGGGTCAATTGAATTTTAAGCACCGAGAGGTCGATGCGCAACGCCGTCAGAATCTGCCCCAACTCGTCGTGTACTTCGCGGGCAATATGCTTTCGCTCAGCTTCACGTCGGGTCTCGCTTTTAGCGGCCAGTTCGCGTAGTTGCTGGCGGGACTCGCTTAGGTCACGCTCGGCCCGTTGGCGAATGCTCACGTCACGAATGACTGCCATGTTCAACTTACCGCGGTTTGTCTGCAGTGGAGCAAAGCTAACTTCCGCTGGAAAAATAGACCCGTCCTTGCGCCGACACTCAGTGCTGGAGTGCCCAACCTGCAAGTTTTCAGGAATAAGGCGTTCCAGAAAAATGTCGTAAAGCTCCTGACGTTCGTAACCAAAAATTCGTTCGGCGCAGGCATTAATCTGAACGATTCGCCCCTGCTCATCGGCGAGAACAAACGCATCCGGGGCAAACTCGATGACATCTCGAAACATGCCTTCAAGACTTCTGCGTTGTGAATACCCATCGATTTGGGCCTTGACCCTTGCCAAAGCGACATCACGATGTACTGGCCGAGGGATGAAATCCACTCCGCCAGCGGCAAATGCAAGTTTTTCAGCCGTGGTATCACCATCGGAGGTAATAAAGATGACCGGAATTTCCTTGGTTTCGCCGTCTTCCTTCAACTTTCTGCAAACGGCATAGCCATCCATTCCAGGCATGTGAACGTCCAGCAAAATCAGATCCGGCATGCACTCTTTGGCAACGCGCAATGCCGTGACCCCATCAGACACCAGCTTGACGCGGTAGTGGCTCGTCCGAAGGTAGGTATGCATGAGCAATAAGTTGACTTCGGAATCGTCAACCACCAACACCAACGGGGCTTCATCGCTCTGATTCAACATTTTGTGCTACCTATTTGCTATGCCATCGCAGCAGCCAGAACTGCGGCGGTCAGGCTACAGACAGCGGGGCTCGTGCCGCTGAAATGCTTGAGAGGTGATGAATATCGTAAATGCGCGTGAGTGTAACGACATCAACTGAAGTTATGCATCCCTTGCCTCGGTTTGATCGCAGCGCACGATCGCCCTGGTTTTATCGACAGTCCACGGGTTCATCAAATCC
>CAIYNH010000117.1 GCA_903927495.1 uncultured beta proteobacterium | reverse complement strand
GCCAGCTAAGCTTGCAGTTATACTAACCAATTTGTAAAAGTAGTATAACTAACATAACGAGTTCACACCGTGCCCACCCTCTACGCCGAGCAATCTCTGTCCACGCAAACCTCCTATGCTCAGCTTTTTGATGCAGCTCTTGGGGCGGAGCACGTACGAGGGCTTTCCGACCTGACGGGCTCCTTCAACGAGAAAACGGTGAAAGGGCGAAAGTACTGGTACTTTCAGTTCACCGAGCCTTCAGGCAAGCTCCACCAGCTCTACGTTGGCCCAGACGGCGAGCCCCTGCAACGGCTCATGGCCCAAAAGACCGCACCGAGTGCATCCGCAGCCTTAGGTCCGTTGGCCCGCTCAGCGATAGCGCTGGGCTGCACTGCTGTTCTTCCAAGACACTACCGAGTCATTCGGCGTCTTTCCGACTACGGTTTTTTCCGTGCTGGCGGCGTACTCATCGGGACGCACGCTTTCCTCGCGTTCGGCAACAGCTTGGGCGTTCGATGGGGGGACGCGTCTCGCACCCAAGACATTGACTTTGCGCACGCGGGCAAAAAGCTCTCCATGTTGCTTCCGAACAATGTTGAAGTCAAGACCGATGAGGCGATTACCTCGCTGGAGATGGGTTTTTTGCCCGTGTCTGGGTTGAGCGGAAAGACGGGCGGCACCTACCTCATTCCAGCAGAACCGGATTTTCGGCTGGACTTTCTGACTCCTTTGCACAGAGGCGGAGATACCCCCTACGTCCACCCGCAACTGCATATCACGCTGCAACCCCTGCCGTTCATGGAGTTCTCGCTTGAGAGCGTTGAGCAGGCAGTGCTTTTCTGCGGGGAGGGCGCGGTGCTCGTAAACGTGCCCAGTCCGGAACGGTATGCGCTGCACAAGCTGGTGGTTTACGGCGAACGCACGGGGGCGTTTCGCGTCAAGTCGTCCAAGGATTTGGTGCAGGCCGCCTGCCTGCTGGAGTTCCTCTGGAACCACCGGCACGATGCCCTGGAAGAGTCGCTGGCGGATATGCTTACGCGGGGCAAGGGATGGCGGGCACGGCTAACGCAAGGGGCGCTGGCTCTGCGTAAAGCCTACCCCGAGCTGGCGGCTGGTGAGTGGCTTGCGGGGGCAACCGCGAGATAGGACTGACGGGATACGGCTGGCCAGACGGTGTTGCCTGAATCCGCTTTACGCGGTCTCAACCTTTTGTGTGGCTCGTTCCCGCCATGCCGGCACCACGCGTCCGCAGGATGACGAACTCGATTCGGCGGCGTGTGGCGACGAGCCTGCTCTCTCAAGGCGAAGTCCGAAATACGTCCGGTATGCTGGTAATGGCGGTTAAAGCGATGCCGGAGCACACAGCGTGGTTGGAGTCCTTTGCCCTGCGCAGCTCTTACTTCGTCAACGAGTTGACCGATGACTTGTCCATAGCGATGGTGAAAATGGTTCAAAACCGCTATGGCGTGGAAATCTGGCCGTGGGAACGTACAGGAATTACTCGGTCGAAATGAATTATTAGGCCCCCATTAACTCATCGCGCAGCCAGAGCGGCTTCCAGCTTGCACTGCGCCCATTCGGACAAATTCTTATAAGCTATCTTTTTATAACCACAGCGCTTTATTGTGGCGCGGTGGTACTCGACCACTCGGCAGGCGGCTTCCATGCCTTTGGTGTCCATTGTCAGATGCGATGAGGCTATAAGAGTCTTGCCATAGCTGATGGAAAAAACCGCCGTGTTGCGCGGGTGGGGCAATTCGTCCAGACTGAAGTACAGCGTGTCAGCATCTTTTTTAAAAAAATCTAATAGTCCCATCTCACAACTCCAATCAATCGATATTTTAAATTTACCGCACAACCTTCACAAACCAGAGCGAAAACCAAGTCAGTTAGTGTGCAAAAAAGGGCTCATGATGCGTAGATAATTTACCCCGTTTACCCATCCACTAGCGAAGATTTGAAGATTAATTCGCCTAATGTCAACCAGCTCCAGCCAGCATCAAACCTTTTACCTCATGATCCAGTTCTACCACATCTATGAATAAGCTCCTTTTGGAACTTTCCCGCCCGGCCAAACGCACCCTGGTCATGGGTGTTGATATTTGTCTGGCTTTGATTGCCACCTGGGCGGCCTACTCACTGCGCGAAGAATCCCTGCATTGGCCACAAGGCATTCAATGGTGGGTTTATTTGTCAGGGCCGCTCATTGCCATCCCCATTTTTATCCGAATGGGGCTGTACCGCGCCATTTTCCGATACACCGGGCTTGACGCACTTGTCACTACCGGGCAAGCCGTTGGCCTGTATGCGGCGCTGCATTTGTTGCTGCTGCAGTGGATCATGTGGCCCGTTTTTCCACTCACTTTGGGCGTGTTGCAGCCGATTCTGTTTTTGCTGCTGGTGGGAATCAGTCGGGCGTTGGCCAGGTTTTGGTTGGCTGGTGTTGGTTTTGGTCGTGGCTATGAGCAAGGTCGTATGCTCATTTATGGTGCCGGCACCGTGGGTGTTCAAACCGCATCGGCCATGGGTATTGCAGGTGGGCTGAAACCCTTTGGCTATATTGACGAAGACCCTGCAAAAATTGGTCAAACCATCAACGGATTGCAGGTTTTTTCGCCAGCCAAGTTGTCAGAACTGGTCAAAAAATTCGGCATCACTGACGTGTTGCTGGCCATACCCAAAGCGACTCGTGAGCGACGCAACCAGATCATCCACACATTGCGGGCATTGCATGTTCATACCCGCACGCTACCAGCTTTATCCGACCTCACCAGTGGTCGTGTCACGGTACAAGATTTTCAAGAGCTTGAGCTCGACGACCTGCTGGGGCGAGAGGCTGTCAATTTGCAGGTGGATTTATTGGCCAGCCGCATCCAGGGCCAATCTATATTGGTGAGCGGTGCGGGCGGTAGCATTGGCAGTGAACTATGTCGTCAAATTTTGCAGCAACAGCCCCGTCAACTCTTGCTGCTCGAACACAGCGAGTTTGCGCTCTACACCCTGCACCGCGAGCTACTGGGTTGGTGTAAAAGCAATGCATCAAAAGCCGAGCTAGTCCCGTTACTGGCCACGGTAGTTGACCGTCGCCGCCTGGGTTGGATATGCACCACCTACCGGCCACATACCATCTATCACGCAGCAGCTTACAAGCATGTGCCCATGGTCGAATGCAATCCTTCCCAAGGCATCATCAACAACGTGTTTGGCACGCTCAATATGGCTGAAGCCGCCATGGCAGCTGGCGTTAGCAGCTTTGTTCTAGTGTCCACCGACAAGGCGGTGCGCCCAACCAATTTGATGGGGGCCAGCAAGCGCATGGCTGAGCTGGTTTTGCAAGCACTTGCCAGCCAGTCAGGCAACTGCTGCACCTGCTTTAGCATGGTGCGCTTTGGCAACGTGCTGGGTTCCAGCGGCTCGGTGGTGCCCTTGTTTCGCGACCAGTTGGCCAAAGGCGGGCCGCTGACGGTAACGCACTCTGAGGTCACCCGCTTTTTCATGAGCATCCCTGAAGCCGTGCAACTGGTCTTGCAGGCTGCCGTGATGGCCCAGGGTGGTGAGGTTTTTGTTCTGGAGATGGGCCACTCGGTCAAGATACTCGACTTGGCCTATCGGCTGGTCGAGTTGTCAGGCCTTCAGGTGCGCGATGCGCAACAGCCTGATGGAGATATTGAAATTACCTTTATTGGCTTGCGTCCCGGCGAAAAGCTTTTTGAAGAACTTTTAATTGGCGATAACCCCATGTCTACCGCCCACCCGCGCATCATGAAAGCCCATGAAGATTTCATCACCTGGCCCGACTTGCAAAAGCAACTTCAACAGTTAATGCAAGCCGCAACGGCTGAAGACGAATCGGGCATCAGGTCGGTGTTGCACACCTGCGTGCAGGGCTTTCACGAGCAGCCGTTTTAGCGCGCCGCCCCTGCCCGTGACAAATACACCCAGTCAACCACCTCACCATCCGGCTGATAACCCGGCACCAACTCTTTAAGCAGGGTGCGAATCAGCGGCACATCGTTCACGGTCAGTGCCAGTGACAGCGCCTGCAATCGGGGGGTTAATTCTGTTGTTGGCAAAAATTCTTCATGCGCCTTCATGATGCGTGGGTGCTTGGTGGGCAAGGGGTTGTCACCAATTAGCAGCTCTTCATACAACTTTTCACCGGGGCGCAGGCCTGTGATTTTGATTTCTATATCGCCATTGGGGCTGGCTTCATCTCGCACCGACAAGCCAGACAGCTCCACCATGCGGCGTGCTAAATCAATGATACGAACCGGCTGGCCCATGTCCAGCACAAACACATCGCCACCAGTGGCCATGGCGCCAGCCTGAATCACCAACTGCGCCGCCTCTGGGATGGTCATGAAATAGCGCGTAATGTCAGGGTGCGTCAGCGTGATAGGGTCATTGGCCTTGATCTGCTTGCGAAACAGCGGCACCACCGAGCCGCTGGAACCCAGCACATTGCCAAAGCGCACCATGGCATAACGCGTATTACGCCCCTCCGACACCACATCAGCGGCCAGCGCTTGCAAGGTCATCTCGGCCAGCCGCTTGCTGGCGCCCATCACGTTGGTGGGGCGCACCGCCTTGTCGGTGCTAATCAACACAAAATCGCGCACATTTTCGTCACCAGCAATTTTGGCCACACACCAAGTACCCAAAGCATTATTTTTTATGCCTGCGGCCGGGTTGTGCTCAACTAACGGCACGTGCTTGTAGGCCGCTGCGTGATAAATCGTGTTTGGCTTCCAGGTGTGGATAATTTCGCGCATGCGGCCTTCGTCAGAAACCGATGCCAAGAGCGGCAGCAGGCGCACCGAGTGAGCATCCTGATCCTGATCCTGATCCTGATCCTGATCCTGATCCTGATCCTGATCCATAAGCAACCGGATCAACTCGCGGTGTATGGTGTACAGCGCAAACTCGCATTGCTCAACCAGCATCAATTTGTCTGGCCCCTGCTTGATGATTTGGCGGCACAACTCACTGCCAATGGAACCACCAGCACCGGTCACCAGCACCACTTTGTTACGAATGTTCTTGCCAAGAAGCAATGGGTTGGGTGGCACAGCATCACGGCCCAACAAATCATCAATATCCAGATCGAGCAGATCTTCCACCTGGACCCTGCCCTGCGCCAAGTCCATCAAACCGGGTAGCGTGCGCACGGCCACACCAGACTGGCCTATTTGCTTCAAAATTTCGTTACGACGTTGGCGGCTGGCCGAGGGGATGGCCAACATTACATCACTAATTTCCAGGTTTTTAATGACACTGGCAAGTTCAGCTGGGTTGTAGATACACAAACCGTTTAGCACCTGGCCATGTAAGCGCTCGTCGTCATCCAAAAAACCCACCGCGCGCATCTCGCGGTTGTTGGACATCGCCCCGGCCAACTGGCGACCCGCAGAGCCTGCGCCATAAATCAGCACATGCGCTAACGCGCGGCCATCCATGCGATTCAAATATTCGCCACTTAACAAATAGCGCCCCACCGCCCTCGAAGCCCCCACTGCCAGCAACAACAGCAAAGGCTGTAACACCCACAATGTGCGCGGCACGCCTGGCAAGGCAAGCACCGACAGTAAAGCCGAAAAAAACAAAGCATAAATAAAAATGGCCTTGGTCACCGTCACCAACGCCGCCACCCCGGCATACCTGAAAACCGCACGGTACAAGCCTATCTTCCCAAAAATGGGCAAGGCCAAGGCAACCGATAAGCCCACTGCCAGCCAATAGGTGGTCTGCATTGCCACCCAGCCATCTAGCCGCAAACACAAGGCCAGCCAAACGGTGAGCACGCACAAAAAAATGTCCAGCGACATGGCCATCATGCGTTTGACCGGCCGTGACAAGCTCAACAAAGGTATAGTTAACTTATTGATCATGATTCCCCCACCAAGGCACTTGGCCTTTATCGTTGTTGAAATTTTTTTATTATTTTCGACATTATCGTTGCATTCAGCCACCAGCCCAACAGCAAACCCAAAGCATCCGTGAACCAATCAGCCCACTCGGCAGACCGGTCTGGTGTGAGCGACTGCAGCCCTTCAATCAACGCACCAAAGGCCAGCAACCCCAAAAGCACAGACATCGATCGGCGTGGATACGCCCATTGCCCCAACAGGGCCAGCACCGTAAAAGCCAACAAATGGTTGCTTTTGTCCCAGCCAGTGGATGGCAAGTGAGCACTCTGCGGCATCAGCGCCAGAACCAGCACTGCAACCATGCAGGCCCAAAAAGACAAACGCCAACGAGAAGATGTCATGCCCAAATATTTAAATCAACCGCACATTTGGCAGGGAACGCATGCCCTGATCGAACGTGGCTACTGCCTCGCAATGGTGTGATTGGGCCAGCGCAACAATCAGGCAATCTGGGAAATCTACGCCACCGGCCTCAAACAGGCTCAGTGCCAGAGTGGCAGCGGTGCGCGACTGCCAAGCCAAAGTCGCGTTGTCAAGCATGCCACGCAGCGCGCGTGCAATGTCCGACCCCGCCAAGGCATAGCGGCTACGCAACACCCACGCAAATTCAGCCAGCACCACATCGCTAACAAACAAACTGCCATCACTGTCAGACTGAAATTCCAGCAGGTCACGGGCTCGCAGGGCCTGAGCCTCATCGTCGCGCATCACCAGGCGCACCAGCACGTTGGTGTCAAGCGCAATCATGGATTGCCAATGCGCTTATCGTCCACGGCAAGATGTTGACCTATCGCCTCGTTCATTTGCTCTACCGTACTTGCAGTGCGAACGGCACCATGCAATAAACCAAACAGATCAGCCGCACCCCGGCGCATTGGGCGCGCCCGCAGTGAGCCATCGGGCTCCACCTGAAAGTCAAGCTTGCTGCCAAACACAAGACCCAACTGGTCCCGGATGTCCTTTGGCAATGTCAATTGCCCTTTACTGGTCACGGTAACTAGCACGATAAACCGCCTTACAAAATTGAATAAGTAAGATTGTCCTACATTTGCACGGCAAATGAGTAGTGCATTACCGCAACAGCGCGCCAAAGGTTGCAAAAATAATGTGCAAATCCCCAAAGAAAGAGCGTTGTCGCACGTAATCTGAATAGAAAGCAATTTTGATTGGCAACACCTCGTTGATGTAAGCGGCATGTGGGTCACTAGACTTGCCCAGGATATCGTTCTCATCCTTAAATTTGATTGAGGCCCAATCGGTAATGCCTGGCTTAACTGATTGCACCAAAGCACGGGCAGCCGCCGGGTAGTAGGCCACGTACTTGGGCACTTCAGGGCGGGGGCCCACCAAGCTCATATGTCCCGTAAATACATCAATCAGCTGTGCCAACTCATCTAACTTGCTTTTACGCAGCACGGCACCCACCCGCGTGATACGTGCATCTGCACCGACAGTAATTTGCAGCCCCTGGCGCTCTGCATCGGTCACCATCGTCCTGAACTTGTGAATCCGGAAAGTCTTGCCAAACTGGCCCACCCGCTCTTGCCTAAAAAAAACAGACCCGTGGGACTCCCATTTAATCGCCAGTGCAATCACAAGCAACAGTGGTGATAACACCAACAAGCCGATCCCGCTGGCTAGCAGGTCAAACAGCCGTTTGACTATCAACCCAGTGCCACCTTAACTGCGGCTATCACCCGTGCCACGTCAGCGCCTGTCATACGCGGGTAGATGGGCAATGACAATGTGTGTTCATAAATATGCTGACTGTCTGGGAACATTTCAGGCGTTAGCTTGTAGGTTTCGCGCCAATATGGGTGTAAGTGCAGCGGAATGTAATGCACACTGCAGCCAATGCCTTGTGCAAACATACTGTCGATAAACGTATCGCGCCCAACTTCTACCGAATCATCCAATTGGATTGGATACAGGTGCCAAGAGTGAATATCACCTATTTCAGCGTGTGGGGGGCAAATGATGGGGAGTTGTGCAAAAGCTGCGTCATACAAGGCAGCAATGTGCGCGCGCTTTTGCTGGAACAGATTTGCCTTTTTTAATTGATGAATGCCCATGGCAGCAGCAACATCTGTCATGTTGTACTTGAAGCCAGGCGCCACAATTTCGTAGTACCAACTGGGTGTCTTGGATGTGAAACGGTCAAACGCATCGCGGTTGATGCCGTGCAAGCGCATTACGCGGGCGCGGTTGGCAATGTCGGGGTTGCGGGTAACCAGCATGCCACCTTCACCCGTGGTAATGGTTTTGTTGGCATAAAAGCTAAATACAGTGATGTCACTGTCCAGCGTGCCCACCAATTTGCCACCGCAGGTGGTCGGCAAAGCGTGTGCAGCGTCTTCCATCACACGCAAACCGTGTTTGCGGGCCACAGCTAGCAATGCAACCATATCGGCAGCGCGCCCACCAAAATGGACTGGAATGATGGCCTTGGTGCGCGGGGTAATGGCCGCATCTACCGCCGCCACATCAATGCATAGCGTTTTTGCATCAACGTCCACAAATACTGGGTCTGCGCCAAGATAACGAATGATCTCGGCCGTGGCTGTAAATGTGTGGGTGGTTGTGATGACTTCATCGCCAGGCCCAATGCCGAGGGCTTCCAACCCCAGGTGCAGACCTGCGGTGGCTGAATTTACGGCGATGGCCTCGACACCCCCGCCAATGAGCTCAGCAAAGTCAGCCTCAAACTGCTTGGCTTTGGGGCCAGTAGTGACCCAGCCGGAGCGCAGTGTACTCACGACTTCTGCGATTTCTTCCTCACCGATTTCCGGGAGTGCAAATGGTAAAAATAATTGATTCATTATCAAATTTTAGTAGTGAAGTTCTTCAGGCGTAGCGACACATTAAACAACATTGGAAGCAAGTTCAGCTTTGTATTTTTTAATTCGCTATGGGCCAATTCCGCGCCCCTTGGTGCGCTATTCTGATGGCTAAGCATCAGAGAATATTTGGTATGTTGGCTGTGTTGCAATGAATACCCCGCAGCTTGCTGCGGGGATTTTTATTTCACCTCTGGAGCAAAATAGCATTGCTGCACCAGCGGATCACTGAAAAACTTTTTATCCATGTCCGAAGTGCTGCCTATCACCTTAGCCGGATTACCACAGTCAATGGCGTAGGTACGGAAGTCGCCAGCGCCATAGCCGATGTGGCTGCGAAGTTTAGTTTAAATAATTGAATTTTCGACATGTAAAAATTTCCTTTGGGTTTTCTTGAATATATCTGGGACCAGAAGTGGCGCCACTAAGGCTGCGCGACTGCTGATCCGCGCAGCTCTTCATAGGTGAGGGATGCGGTGCCGAACTTGGCCACCACCAGGCCGCCAGCGCGGTTTGCGATTTCCATCGCTTGTGCCAAAGGCAGGCCACAGGAGAGCATCAAGGCCATGGTCGCGATCACGGTGTCACCAGCGCCCGTAACATCGGCAACCTCTCGCACCTGCGCCTTCACATGTGAAACCCCATCTGCATCAAACAGCGACATGCCCTCCTCAGAGCGTGTCAACAGCAGTGCCTGCAGGCCCAAGCGTTTGCGCAGGAACTGCGCCTTTCGCTCAAGTTCGACCTCGCCCTGCCAGTTGCCCAGCACCTGCATCAGCTCGGAACGGTTGGGCGTGATCACGTTTGCACCAGCATAGCGTGCGTAGTCACTTCCCTTTGGGTCGACCAGCACCGGCTTACCGGCGGCACGCGCCAGCTCGATCATGCGCGGAATATGCGCTAGGCCGCCCTTGCCATAGTCCGAAAACAGCACTACGTCGTGCCGGGGCAGCTCGCGCTCGAAATCTGTCAGCATCTGTGCCAGTACCTCATGGTCGGGCTCCTGCTCAAAGTCGACGCGCAGCAACTGCTGTGCACGCCCAATCAGGCGCAACTTGACGATCGTCTGCAGGCTCGGGTCTTGGCCAAGCACTGCGGCGATGCCCTGCTGGTGCAACAGTGCCTGGAGTTGCTGCGCGGGTTCATCTTGTCCCACCATGCTCAAAAGCGTCACCTGACCGCCTAGGGTCTTGACATTAAGCGCCACATTGGCTGCGCCGCCCAGGCGCTCATGCACGCGCTGCACGTGCAGCACCGGCACTGGTGCCTCCGGCGAGATGCGCTCGACAACGCCGAACCAATAGCGGTCCAGCATCACGTCGCCGACAACCAAAACGCGACGCTCTGCCAAGATATCTCGTTCAGGACAGAAATTCACGGTCATTCCCAAGTTCAAACTAGGCCGAGTTGTTGTTCGATGAGGCCGCACAGGGTGTGACCTATCAGGATATGCGCCTCTTGGATGCGCGCCGTGACTGGGCTGGGTACCACAATGGCCACATCGCATAGCTCACCCAGCGCCCCGCCATCACGGCCTAGCAGACCGATCACCTGCATGCCTGCGGCATGCGCCTCTTCGACCGCTCGAATCACGTTGCGCGAGTTGCCCGAAGTCGAAATCCCCACTAGCACATCGCCAGCGCGACCCAGGCCCTGCACCTGCCGTGCAAACACCTCGTCAAAGGAGTAATCGTTGCCAATACAGGTCAGCGCCGAGGTGTCAGTGGACAACGCGAGGGCTGCCAGTGGCTTACGATCCTTGATGAAGCGCCCAGTCAATTCGGCAGCCAGATGCTGACTGTCGGCAGCAGAACCACCGTTACCGCAAAACATGAGCTTGCCACCTAACTGAAGCGCGTGCGCGGTAATAGAGGCTGCGTGGCTGACAGCGGCATCAAGGTGTTGCAGTGTCTGCAGCAGCGCGGCCTGTTCAGCCAAGTTATTTAAAAAGAGGGTGCTCATACCAAAACGCTTTCAGGTCACTTCTAAAAAAATTGGCTATCGGGTCACCGATATTGAACGGATTCGGCGAGATACGATGTGACGTAGTCATTGACACCGTGTTCAAGTGAGTAGGTGGGTCCAGGAAAACCAGCGGCCTGCAGTTTGTCCATATTGGCTTGTGTGAAATATTGATAGTTTGGGCGAATACTTTCTGGCATATCCACAAACTCGATATTTACAGGCTTTTTGAGTGCTTCACCGATGGTATTCATTAGATTGACAAATGACCGAGCTTTGCCGGTCCCTAAGTTGAACAAACCACTGACCGAGGGGTTATCCATCAGCCAAAGCATCACAGCTGTGCAGTCCTTGACATAAACAAAATCACGTAGTTGGGCCCCATCGGCATAGCCTTCCTTATGCGAGCGGAACAGCCCGATCGCTTTATCTTGCGCAATCAGTTCAGTGTTCTTGGCAACCAGGCTACGCATGTCTCCTTTGTGGTACTCATTGGGGCCATAGACGTTGAAAAATTTCATGCCAGCCCATTGGGGCGGTTGGTTGCCCTCAGCAGCACGTTCTACAGCCCACTTATCGAACTGGTGTTTTGACCAGCCATACAGATTCAATGGTGAAAGTTCCTCAAGTGCCTGCAGCGTTTGTGCGTCGTTGAAGCCCTGATATCCATCGCCGTAAGTGGCAGCTGAAGAAGCATAGATAAACGGTGTTGCAGTGCGCGTACACCAGTTCCACCAGAACATGGATGCATGCAGGTTAACGTGCAAAATTTCGTCACCATCGGTCGAAGTAGTTGACGAATTAGCGCCCATATGGAATACGGCATCTGCTTTATTGGGCAGTCGATCCAATAATGCATCAAAATTACGATAATCCACCAAATCTAAAAAGCGCCGTCGGGCTATGTTTTTCCACTTACCTTGAGTACCGAGGTCGTCAACCAGCAGTAAATCCGTGCGGCCACGTGCATTTAAGTCAGCGGCAATATTAGAGCCAATAAATCCTGTAGCGCCAGTGATAATAATCATTTTTAAGAAGCCACCTAACCCGAATACAAGGGCGCAGTAGCTTCAGCAATTTTATCGTTGCCGATTTTAGATAAAACTAAAGAAATAAATAATTTTTTTATCATACTCGTATATTTTTATATAACTCTATATTGTTGATATATGTTTTATATTTGACTTATAAAACTGTGCAAGCTCGTGATAAAGCGTAGATCAAATCATGCCCATCCCAGGTTAAATTGAAATCGGTGGTTTGTCCGACAGGTACCACGCGATCAATACCCAAAAAACGCGCTTTACGCATCAGACCGCCTAGCTCAGCCTTTTCAAATCCGAAATACGCCATAGTTTGGTACTTACGGTTGACTGCAACGCTCAATTCCGTCAAATCCTGTGTCGCATACTCTAAAAAATAGCCCGCAGCACATCTGTGTTCGTCCAAATCAGAACTCAAACGATCCAGCGTAACACGCCACAACTTGTTGTCTATGCGTGGCCTCAAATGTATTCCGGCTTTATCATCTGCATGCGTACAAAGCATGGTCAACTTGTCGATAGCCGCTACAGCATCAATGCCGTAGTCGAGCAACTGCGCATGCATCGCCGTCCAAAACATCTGCTGTGCAGTTTCTGCGGTCTTAGCATCGCCTAGCCACACCACCAACCGAGGCGCCGAACACGCGTTTTGATCAAAAAGATAGGTGTCGTTGAAAAAACTACGGGCCAACCCCTGCAAGTCCTGATGAGCCATCACCGCCTCAGCCTTGAACAGCGCAAAAGAGTACCGATCGGCAAAACATATGTCATATGCCTTGGCAGATAGTGCAGCCCGCCGCACTTCGGATATGGTGGCATCACCACCCCAAATGACCCGAACATCAGCCAAGCTTGAAAGGTACTGATTGATTTCCGAATCCCGTGGATAGCGCACCACGCTCAAGCGTTCGCGGATCACACCAAATTCACCCTGCTCAAGCACGTCCTGTATCGCTTGGCAAATCAAGTTAACCTGCACAAAGTCTTTGCTTGACACGCGAACCACATTGGCGTTACCTGACAACATACCTGCCAACAGCGAGTAAGCGAAGTTCACGGGGACATTCGATGGCGCAATGTGGAAAATAACCCCGCGTCCCAACCGCAGGCCAGTATCAAGATATGACTTTTGCAAACTCAATAAATGTGCTTTTCGGCAGAAGAAGGCAAACGTGGCAACATCCGGGTATTGCTTGATCTGACGATCCGACAATAAACGCACGGAAACTTGAGCCCAAAACGAGAGAACAGCCGGTGGAAAAATCTCCAACGGTTGAACCTGTGCAAACTGCGACAAGCTGGTGTACTCGCCGACCAAAAGGTCTATTTGATTAGAGAGAACTCGCATAAGTATCACTACACCCTCGTATTTCTGCTCTACGCAAACGTCCCTCAATTCGAAAATATTTACCGAATCTGCCGCACGGACAATCATCCTCGCCTAAACACACACCTTCGTCTTCTGTCAGCAAAGAGTGTCCTGGGTAACTACGCGGCAAAATCGACAGCACCTGGACGATCCCTTTTTCGCCAAAAGGAGCAACTGAAAAATCTTCAGCACGACGAATAATCACGTCTGAAAAATTTGAAGCATGCAAATGACCCTGTGCGCATTCCACATAGATCGTGCCTGTTTGCTCAACCATTCCGTAGTAATCATGCACATTCTCCGGCGCAATACCACAAACCTTGTTCAACCGTTCTTTGAACTCTTCCTTTGAAACCGCTTGATCGACTAATTTTTTAAATCCGCCACCATGAATCAAGACTGCTTTTGATAAATCAGGTCTGAAACCTGTGCGCTCCAAGGTTTGCACGAAATGCAACCAAACCATAAAGGTGAAGCCAAACAACATAATGCGCTGCCCAGCATGCTCAGCCAAAAAAGTGCTCATTGCCTCGACATCTATCTCCATGTGCTCGTTCAAGGCGTAAATTTTTTTACGCCCAAACATCGAAAAACCCAAAATCCCTGCTCCTCTTGCTGAAAATAATTGACGATTTTTCACCACATCAGAAGTGTCCAAAATCACCAAGGGCAAGCGCTTTT
>CAIYNH010000116.1 GCA_903927495.1 uncultured beta proteobacterium | reverse complement strand
GACACCGCTGGCGTTGCATTGACCATTCTCCAATCTCGCGGGGATTAGCTGGGTTTGCAAGTCAGCAATGGGTTGCCCCGCAACTTCGACCACGCCATTGGTTCGCGCAGCATCAACGCTCTCAAGTGAAGAAATTCGATCAAGCTCACCATCAAACCGACCAGGCACGAAGAATTCGGGCACCTTCTCCAAAATGACTGGAAGCATTAGCGTCATCAGCGCTCTGTCCTTCGACGGTTTTACAAACCGCGCAAAACCCACCCGACCCGGGTCGACACCAACGCTTTTGCTATTCATTTCCAGTACGGTGGCGCCGCTGTTGACCTTATCGTACGTTCCTGCCGATTGCGCCATGCTCGTAGCAAGCTCTTCGGTTACAACATAGGGCTCGTGGTCGGTCCCTCGAATTCCGATGGTCGCCATGGGTGTCGTTACCCGATACCCTTTGGGATTTAATTTTCCGATCCATCCCGTCAAAAGTCGCAGCCCGCCCTGAATGATTCGAATGGAAATATGGTCGCTCGCTTGCTTATTCGCAGCGAATTGCTCGACCAAAAAGACACTACCGGGCCGCACGGCGATGTAGCCTAAATCGGTGGTTTGCAGAACAGCCTCGCCACTCGCGTCTGACTGAATGCGCTCACCCAAAAAGACGCTGTCGCCGACCTTAAGTCTTCGTAGCGCAGAGTTTTCATTGAGGACCGCTGTCACCGTCCCACTCAAACGCAAGACCTTTGCGTAACTTTGTTGCGCTGGACTGGCTGCATTTACGCTCCCCGCCAGGGCAAAAAACAAAAGGATGCAGATCTGAAAACTGACAAAATTACGATAAGCCCAAGCGCTGCAATGCTGCGATGTCATATTTCGGGTGTCCCTCAAAATCATTGTTACTTTTAGTCAATTCGACCCAGAATTTAAAGTACGCACATTACACGGCGTCATTCAACAGGAGGATATCTCCACTTTCAACGGGCTACCAGAAATGATCGCGTCCAAGTCGGTCCAAATTCAGTGTATAAACATATACCATGTAGACATCATATTGATTTTTTAAGTCGCCTCTGCAAAGAATCAAGTGCTTGTTCATCTCCAGCTAAGCTGTTTGAACATCTGGTGATTTTTGTCGGATATGAACTGAGCGAAAAGAAGAGAAGGAGAGGGGAGAATGCGAAAGACGCATATTTGTGTCCGTTTCAGGAATTGTTTAGCGTATTTTTTGGCAACCCTTATCGCCATATTCTCGGCCAACTCGGCACTCGCGGCGGGAAGCTCAACTTCAATTGGTCAGCAAGAGTTAAAAGTTGCGCTGGTGATCGGTAACAGCAAATACCTTTCTTCCCCGTTGGCTAACCCCATCAATGATTCACGAGCCTTTGCTGCCAAGCTACGTACTCTGGGTTTTGAGGTGGTAGAGAGAGAGAACCTGCTGGCTAAGCAGATACCCCCTACATTGCGCGAGTTTCGGGCCAGCCTGAAACCGGGCGCAGTGGCACTGTTTTTCTATGCCGGCCACGGCTTGCAGATCAAAGGTTCCAACTACTTGCCGGCAGTCGATGCGGACATCACCTCGGAAGAGGATGTCCCCATGAACAGTATCGATCTCAACAAAGTGCTCGACATGATGGGAGATGCCAAGACGAGGCTCAACCTGGTCTTCCTTGATGCATGCCGCAACAATCCATATGCCCGTAGCTTTCGCTCCAGCGCAGGTGGCTTAGCCAAAGTGGAAGCACCGTCTGGCACCCTGATCTCCTTTGCGACGCGACCAGGCAGCGTCGCCTCGGACGGGCAAGGTCAGCATGGTCTTTATACGGAATACCTGTTGAAGGCGATTGACGAGCCAAATGTCCAGATTGAGCAGGCACTAAAGGCCGTCGTTAGCGGTGTGAAGAGAACATCCAAAGGCCAGCAGGAACCCTGGATGGAGGGCAGCATCGAGGGTGATTTCTATTTCCGTGG
>CAIYNH010000115.1 GCA_903927495.1 uncultured beta proteobacterium | reverse complement strand
GTGCAATGGCAATCAATGAGCGAGGCGATAAGTCCGCCGTACGCATACCCGGGGACCGAGGTGTGGTAGGGCTCAGGGGTAAAAAAGGTCACCGACTCCTCCCCGTCCCAGTGCGTCTTGATCTGGTGACCATGCGGGTTGATGGAGCCGCAGCCATAGCAATGGGCCACGTTTTCCGGGTAGTAGTCTTGAAAGGCTTTCATGGCGGGCAAGTTATTCGTAGCCATCGGTACGGCAAGTGGAGTGCTGCATCGCCACATCATACGTCTTTGCGGCCATCGCCCATCCCCCCCCCCACCCATCCGTGAAGGTTCTTGTACTAACTAAACCACTCCGGGTAGACCTTCCTTGCCTGCTGCAACGCCCTACAGTTCAGCCCCACCATCTCGATAATTTCGGCCTCAAACACCAGTGCCTCAGGGTTGTTGAGCACTTCCTCACGGCGAATTTCGGCGTGCAAAACCCGGTGCAGATCGGCAACAGTAAGTTCGAGCAATTCAAACGCCAACTGCAGAACAAGCGACCGGCTTCCATCTTGATCGAATGGCAACAGTTCTTGCAGGAAAACGGTGCCCAGGCAAAGTGAATAGAGCCCATCGTGCGCCATCTCGTAGCGTTTGCGCCGTCCAAGCAGCGGCGTTTCGGCGTAGCCCAGGAAGACAACCGCATTGGAAAGATACTCCAGGACCTGGAGCTCATTCAAGCGAACCTTTTGCAGCTGTCCGCACTGCCACAAAATAGCAAGCTGGGTGGTTGGTCGGTATCTTAAAGTTGAGTTCATAACGTATCTCCATGATGTCTTACCTATGGCTATCGGCACGAATGGTGGTTTTTCGGAAACTGAACTATCCGGATTTACAGGCTATTTCTGGCTTTCAGCTTGCAAAGTCAGTCCGCTAGTGGGTGCGCATGCAACAGCCACAGCTTCTTACGTGGACGCGGATCCGTAGTCGGCAAAGGCCCGGTCGCAAAATCGGGCCAGAGTCAAGTCGTTGACCGTCAAGCCCTTGACATCGTGTGTGGTCCAGGTAATGGAAACCCGGTTGTAGACATTGCGCACCTCAGGGTGGTGATCGTGCTTTTCAGCGGCAAGGGCAATCTGGGTCATGAATGCGAAGGCCTGTATGAAATCGGCCAGCACGAAGTCACGCCGGATGGCGTTTTCCTGATCGTCTAGCGTCCAGTTCGGCAGCGTACCCATTTCCAAAGCGAGTTCGGTCGCATTGAGTTTGCGCATGGTCAATCTGCCGAGATCACGCCACGGCGCAGCTGGTCGCGTTCCATCGACTCAAACAGCGCCTTGAAGTTTCCTTCGCCAAAACCGTCGTCACCCTTGCGTTGGATAAATTCAAAAAATACCGGACCCAGCACCGTTTGCGAGAAAATTTGCAACAGCAGACGGCGTTCTCCGTTTTTGCTGACACCATCGAGCAAAATGCCACGACTTTGCAAGGCCGGTACGTCTTCACCGTGGTTGGGCAGGCGACCTTCAAGCATCTCGTAGTAGGTTGCTGGCGGTGCGGTCATCAGCGGTACGCCGGCCTGCTTGAGGCGGTCGG